>CAVIJY010000045.1:0-14816 GCA_963643215.1 Lachnospiraceae bacterium
ATCCATAACTCATAAGACTCCCTCAAACAGCTTTTTCTAAACATAACGTTTCCTTTAAAGAAAAACCGCAGCCACGGGCACGACCCGAGCTGCGGTTTTTCCGTTGTCTGCCTGATTTGCTGCCGCGTCTCACCGCAGACTTCTCCGGAAGGACGCCGCACAGGCATCCCTCCGGGCATTCATCCTGCAATCAATACCACTCGTCAAAGAAGTACAGTCCGGTATACGGACGGGACTTCACGCCCTCGACATTTTTATACCATGCAGAGACATTGTACTCATAGATCAGCGGTATGGCATAAACCTGATCTATAACCTTTGTATAGATTTTTGCGCCAAGCTCCTTGCGGGTTTCACTGTCAACCGCTGCATTGAGCTGTGCTACCAGATCGTCCATCTCCTCGTCGGCCATAGTTGTCAGCACCTTTGTGCCTGTGGCCAGTGAATATACATTGCTGTAGCTGCTCGCCACCGATACATCCATCGCCGTCTGCACAACATCGTACGGAGCCGCATCCCATCCTGTATCTGTCTGTATCAGAGTTCTGTGTGATGCAGAGTCAAGAGCCTTCACCTCACAGTTGATTCCTATATTGATCAGCTGTCCCTGAATGACCTGAGCCGCTATCTCCGCCTTCTTGCCGGACTGGCATGCCAGAACATACGCCTCTCCGTTGTAATTTGACTTCGCAAGGTATTCCTTGGCCATCTCCGGATCATACTGCGGATACTGGGCGCCGAGCGTGTCCAGATCAGGGCAGTCCGTAAAGAACGGAGGAATCGGAAGATCAGTTATCTCGGAAAGTCCGTCATATACAACAGTGTTGATATCCTCTCTGTTGATCGCATACTGGAGTGCCTTCCTGAAGTTTATATCCGTGTTCGGGCCCTTGACGGTATTCAGCATCATCTGCATGGTACCTGCCGCAAATGCCGTCTCGTATCCTATATCCGGATCTGTGATCTTCAGTACAGGAGACAGGTTGCAGTTGAGCAGCACATCTATATCATGTGTCTCAAGCGCCAGTATCTGGGTGTTGGCGTCTGCAAGGAACTTCAGTGTTATCTTCTCGTAGAACGGCTTCTTATCTCCCCAGTAGTTCTCGTTTCTCTCGAAGGTCATATGATCGGCCTTCTTCACCTCGGTAAGCACATACGGCCCTGTTCCTATAGGTGTCTGCGTGTATCCTTCGACGCCCAGCTCTTCAAACTTTGCCTTGTTTACTATTCCGCCGGATCTTCCGGATACCCCGGCCACAAGTACCGGCATATACGGTGACGACAGATGTATGGCCACATCATAATCTCCTACCTTCTCAGTGGTCTCATACTGTCTTCCCCACAGGCTCTTTACCGATGTTGCGTTCTGAACATTGTTCCATGAGAAGACAACATCATCCGCCGTCATATGATCTCCGTTGGAAAAATAAACATCATCGCGGAAATGAACCGTAAGCGTAAGTCCGTCCTCAGACCATTCATAGCCTGTTGCAAGCCATGGCTGCAGTGATCCGTCCGGCATCAGCCTGAACGCGCATTCATATATGTTCTGCAGCAGTATCGAGTCATCATTGGTATTTGATGATCTGTCATCAAATGAGAAATACACATCCGGCTCAGCTGTAGTTGCTACAACAAGCTCTTTTTTCTTGTTCTCCGATGACTGTGTGCTTCCGGAGCTTTCCGATGCGGTAGTGCTCAGGCCGCCTCCCGCATTGGCATTGGTGACATTCTGAGACAATGTCGTCTTCTCCGTGGTTTCCGCAGCATCTGATCCTCCGGAAGATGAGGATCCCCCGCAGGCAGTCAGCGACAATGCCAGCGCAGACGCAAGTAAAGCTGATAAAAGTTTTTTCATATCCCCCTCCTAAGATTGAAATGATATTACATTTGTAAAGATAATAGTAAGTTTGTTTCTCTTTTTCAACAATTTGTGTTATGTCAAATGCATGATATTTTTAGAATAAAATCGTCAAAAGACATTAAAATCCCCTGTATTGCTTAAAAGAATCGCAATGCAGGGGATTTGTTTGAAACTAAAGGTTATATTTTTGCGCGTTTTATGCTTTATTTTCTCTGAGTTTTTCGACCGCAGCCTCCAGCCGCTCAAGGCTTTCTGTCTTTCCGAGAACCTCCATGATCTCCGTAGCTCCTGCCGGAGTCATCTGCTTGCCTGAAAGTGCCGTGCGAAGCGGCCACATCACAAATCCGGTCTTTACACCGCTTTCAGAAACATATTTTGAAATCGTCTCGTAAAGCGCATCATTTGAGAAGTCATCCTGCGTCTTCAGGATCCGGATCATATCCTCTATCGTCTTAAGCGAGCTCTCGGCATCCGTTTTCATCTTCTTATGAGTATACATGGATACATCGTATTCAGGCATTTTCTCAAAGAAATCGATATGCCCGGCTATGTCGGTCAGCTTTTCTATCCTTGTCTTGACCATGGCGGCTATCCGGCGAAGATCAAGCGGCTTGGTGATGACAGCCTTTATATACGGCTCTGCCAGCTCATAGAACCTCTCATCCTCCATAGCCTTGATATATTCTCCGTTCATCCACCCAAGCTTCACCATGTCAAAGACAGCCGGTGATTTGCTGATGCGCCTGTAGTCGAATACATCCACCAGCTCATTCAGCGAATAGATCTCTCTGTCATCCTCAGGCGACCAGCCCAGAAGAGCCACAAAATTCACGACTGCCTCGGCTATATATCCCTGATCCAGCAGATCCTCGAATGAAGAGTGCCCGGACCGTTTCGACAGCTTTTTATGCGTTTCATCGGTTATAGTAGGACAATGAATATATTTAGGAACCTCCCAGCCGAACGCATCATACAGTCTGTTGTACTTCGGTGAAGATGAGAGATACTCGCTTCCTCTTACAACATGGGTTATGCCCATGAGATGGTCGTCCACGACATTGGCGAAGTTGTATGTCGGATATCCGTCAGACTTGATGAGCACCATGTCGTCAAGCTCCGCATTGGGTACGGTGATATCTCCGTACAGCTCATCGTGAAATGTCGTCTCTCCGTCGGTGGGATTGTTCTGGCGGATCACGAATGGATCTCCCGCGTCAAGATGTGCCTGAATCTCTTCCTTCGTCAGATGGAGGCAATGCTTGTCATATACCATGATCTCTTCGCCGTTTACTGTCTTTTTCAGGCCGTCAAGGCGCTCCTGACTGCAGAAGCAGTAGTATGCCTCTCCCCTGTCCACGAGCTTTTTCGCGTATTCCATATATACGCCGGATGCCTGCCTCTCGCTTTGAACATACGGGCCTACATCTCCCGGCTTGTCCGGGCCCTCATCCCACATCAGTCCGGTCTCTCTCAGGGTATTGTATATGATCTCCTCAGCGCCCTCGACATGTCTGGCAAGATCCGTATCCTCGATTCTAAGCAGGAAGTCGCCGCCCTCGTGCTTTGCTATAAGATATGCATACAAAGCCGTACGAAGATTGCCCACATGCATGCGTCCCGTAGGACTCGGCGCGTATCTGGTTCTGATTTTCATGATATTCCTCCGATTCGTTGCTGCTGCGCCCGCTGCATCCCGTGCATCAGGCGCAAACAAGTATAGCACGATTCTTGCATGCAGGCGACCTGTTTATTATAATGACGAAAGCCCCGTCTGGCGACTGCACAGATAGCGAGCTTGCTCGCAAAGATGTGCAGGCATCAGACGGGCAAGACAATATGAGCAAGTAGGGCGACAGCCCGGATTGCGAATATTGTCGGCAGCTGCGGGAGCACGAAGTGCGAAGCAGCTGGCTTTCGTAAACTACCATAGTCTGGCGACTGCACAGATAGCGAGCTTGCTCGCAAAGATGTGCAGGCATCAGACGGGCAAGGCGCAAAGCGCCTATACAGGCGAGCCACTGCCACACCTTAATTATTAGGACATCATCATGATTCTGAATGTTTCACATATAAATAAATCCTTCGGCGATGTTGACATCATAAAAGATGCCACATTTCTGATAAATGAGCACGAAAAGGCCGCCATCGTCGGCAACAACGGCGCAGGCAAGACAACCCTGCTCAATATCCTGACCGGAGAGCTTTTGGCGGACAGCGGAACTGTCGCCCTCAAAAGCGGAGCCACATTCGGGTATCTTCGCCAGATAAATGATATCGACAGCGACTATACCATCCTTGAGGAGATGAACCGCATGATAGAGCCCATCCTTCGTCTTGAGGAGGAGATGGCGGAGGTTCACGATCTCATGAACAATGCCGATGAGGAAAGCCTTTCCGGTCTGTACGAGCGCTATGAACGGCTCAACCATTCATATGAGCAGGCGGAGGGCTACAGTGCGAGAAGCCGCGCAACAGGCATACTCAAGGGTCTCGGATTTACACAATCAGAATTCTCAAAGCAGGTACGCACGCTCTCCGGCGGGCAGAAAACCCGGCTTTTTCTCGGCAAGATACTTATCTCCCGGCCGGATATCATTTTTCTGGATGAGCCGACAAACCATCTTGATCTGGCGTCCATCGAATGGCTCGAGGGTTATCTGCTCAACTATCCCGGAGCTGTGGTCGTAGTCTCTCATGACAGATATTTCATTGACAAGATAGCTTCAAAGATCATAGATATCGACCGCGGGCATATCGGCTGCTATTCGGGCAACTATACAGAATTCATCGAAAAAAAGCAGATGCTCCTTGATGCGCAGCTGAAGGCATATGAAAAGCAGCAGGACATGATTCATCACCAGGAATCTGTCATTGAAAAGCTCCAGTCCTACAACAGAGAAAAGTCCATAAAGCGCGCCGAAAGCCGCATAAAGCTGCTTGACAAGCTCGAGCGCCTGGAAAAGCCCTCTCAGGAAAAGGCAGACATGCAGCTGCACTTTGAGCAGACCGCGCCGTCGGGCAAAGATGTGCTTAGCGTAGAGCATATATCAAAAAGCTTCGGTTCTCATACATTGTTTTCAGATCTTAGCTTTGAGCTTAAACGGGGCGAGCATGTATGCATCATCGGAGATAACGGCACCGGAAAAACAACTATCCTCAAGATTCTGACGGGTCTTCTTGAGCCCGACGCCGGAAGCATCACCTTCGGCGCGGGAGTTATGATCGCGTATTATGATCAGGAGCAGCACAATCTTGACTATGACAAGACCATATTTGATGAGGTGCAGGATACATATCCTGATATGAATGACACACGGGTTCGCAGCACGCTGGCTGCATTTCTTTTCACCGGAGATGAGGTGTTCAAGAAAATATCATCTCTCTCCGGAGGAGAACGCGGGCGTGTCGCGCTTGCCAAGCTCATGCTCAGCAAGGCCAATCTGATCATACTCGACGAGCCTACCAACCACCTTGACATGACCAGCAAGGAGATTCTGGAGGATGCAATCAGAAGCTATGAGGGAACCGTGCTGTGTGTATCACATGACCGCTACTTCATAAACCAGACCGCGACAAGGATTCTGAATCTTACAAATGAAAAGCTGCTCAGTTACATCGGCAACTATGATTATTATCTTGAAAAGCGCACCGATATGGAGACCTACAAGGGCGTGACCGGACCCGAGGCCGCAAATCAGCCGAATGCTGCGCCTGACGGTTCCTCTGCGTCATCTTCCCCCGGCTCTGCCGAATCCTTCCGCGAAGCCAAAGCCCGCAATGCTGCCGTCAAAAAGCGCAAAGCAGCCATCGAAAGGATAGAGACGGAGATACAAAAGCAGGAAGATCGGATAAGGGAGATCGACAAGGCCTTTCTTGATCCCTCCATACAGACGGATGCATACAAGCTTCGCCTGCTGCAGGAGGAAAAAGACGAATGCGATGCAAAGCTCACAGAGCTTATGGAGCAATGGGAGGAACTGGAGACTGAAACCACATGAAAAACGGCAAAGAACATAAGGAAAGACATACCTCTGCACGCCGGATCCTTGCGTGGATCATGCTGATCATGCTTGTCTGCTGCATTACCGCCACACTCGTATGTGCTCTGACCGGTCAGAGCACATCTGTGATCCTTGCGCTTCTTTTTATCGATATGTCTGTCCCGGTTTTCTTTTATCTGCTTCAATGGGTGGCAAAGCTTCTGGGACAAGTCCGTGACTCAAAAAAAGATTGATATTTTACCTGAAACAGTGTATTTTATCTTCTATGTTTAAGGGAGCAAGGGCGCTTCCCCCGTGGTGGGAGGCGCTCTTTTATGTATTTTCATGATGAAACAAGCTCTCGGGCAGGTCTTTGCGGTACAGATATTCACACTTTAGGAGGAAAGATATATGTGTGGTTTTGTCGGTATGTTTGACATCGCAGGTGATGTAGACAGCTATAGGGATGAGGTCTTGTCCATGAGCAAAAAGATCCGTCACAGAGGGCCTGACTGGTCGGGGATCTATACCGGAAAAGATGCCATCATAAGTCACGAGCGTCTGGCAATCGTCGATCCGCTCTCCGGCAAGCAGCCGCTTTACAGTCCGGACGGCAAGCTGATTCTCGCCGTAAACGGTGAAATTTACAATCATATGTCTATCCGTGAGCACTACAAGGACAGCTATGAATTCCAGACAAAATCAGACTGTGAGGTCATCCTGGCTCTCTATCAGGACAAGGGCATAGACTTTTTAGAGGATCTCAACGGCATATTTGCGTTTTGCCTGTATGACTCGGAGAAGGACACCTACATAGTTGCCAGAGACCACATCGGCATCATACCGCTGTATCAGGGCTGGGACCAGGACGGTCACTACTTTGTCGCAAGCGAGCTGAAGGCTCTCGAGGGCGTATGCACTACTATCACGGAATTCATGCCGGGCACGGTTTACTCCTCCGCCGACGGAAAGACAACGAAATGGTATCACAGGGACTGGGAGTCCTACGAGGCTGTAAAAGACGCTCCTGCCGATGTTCAGGCCATCCGCGACGGACTTGAGGCTGCAGTAAAGCGTCAGATGATGTCTGATGTCCCGTACGGTGTGCTTTTATCCGGGGGACTGGACAGCTCCATCATAGCCGCCATTACGGCAAAATACGCCAAGATGCGTATAGAATCTGGTGATTCCGAGGCTGCGTGGTGGCCGACGCTGCATTCCTTCGCCATAGGTCTAAAGGACTCTCCGGATCTGGCTGCGGCAAGAAAGGCTGCGGAATACCTGGGAACTGTGCATCATGAGGTGCATTTCACTATCCAGGAGGCGCTTGATGCACTGGATGATGTTATCTATCATCTCGAGACCTATGATATCACAACCGTCAGAGCGGCAACTCCTATGTTTCTTCTTGCAAGATTCATAAAAAGCATGGGAATAAAGATGGTGCTCTCCGGAGAGGGCTCCGATGAGCTCTTTGGCGGATATCTGTATTTCCATAAGGCTCCCGATGCAAAAGAATTCCATGAGGAAACAGTGAGAAAGCTCTCAAAGCTTCATCTCTATGACTGTCTTCGCGCCAATAAGGCACTGGCAGCCTGGGGCGTTGAGGGACGGGTTCCCTTCCTCGACAAGGAGTTTATAGATATCGCCATGCGTACCAATCCGGCAGCGAAAATGTGCCGTGACGAAAACGGCCATGAGCGCATGGAGAAGTGGATACTGCGCGAGGCTTTCAAGGATATGCTTCCCGATGAGATCGTATGGCGACAGAAGGAGCAGTTCTCCGACGGAGTCGGCTACAACTGGATAGATACTCTGCGCGAGATGACAAGCAAGCTGGTCACTGACAATCAGTTTGCTCTTGCAGACAAGCGTTTCCCCATCAACACACCTGCGACAAAGGAGGAATACTACTACCGAGCTGTCTTCAGTAAGCACTTCCCTTCAGAGAGCGCGGCAAAATGTGTACCTCACGAGGCATCCGTCGCCTGCTCCACTGCCAAGGCACTCGAGTGGGATGAGGCCTTCAAACGCATGAACGAGCCCTCAGGCCGTGCCGTCAGCGGCGTTCATGAAAGCGCGTACTGACAGACACAGCTGAGAGCCCGTATCAAAAGATCTATCTCACGCCGGAATGCCTTTTTCACAGAGGTATTCCGGCTTTTTTTATATAGAAAACCGCAGATTTACCGGCTTATACGCCCTTGAGTGCCCACTTATAATTTGCATATGTCTGTGTCAGGTTCATCTCCTGCGTCCTGTATGCAGTGTATGACGACAGATATGCCGCCTCCTGCGAGAGATATTCCGCCTCGGTCATCATGCCCGCAGACTTCTTTCTCTGTGCAGCTGCATATGCTGCCTGCGCAGCCGCGTAGCTCTCCTGTGCAGCCTGATACTGCAGCAGCTGTGTCTGAAGATTCGAATATGTCTCCTGCGCGGCCACATATGCCTCTCCCAGTGCCTCTGTATACTCGGCTTCTTTGAGCGTATCGGAGCCGTTCTGATGATTAGCGCTTTGAAGAGCGGTATTGTATGACATGAGTGTTGCTTCATCCGAAGCAAAGTCCACAGATCCGATAGCTGACAGATCCGGCGCGGGCACATCTCCTATCACTATATCACTGCTGTCCGTGATCCCGAGAAGCGACAGAAACGAATATCTCACGGAATCTCTGCGAATGGTATAGTCGTTCAGCGTATTCTGCCTTGAAAGCATCGTATTGAGAGCATCCGTCACATCCGTCTCCGACGCCATCCCCACGGAATATCTTGCTGCTGCAGCATCATATGCGCATACCGCTGCATCATATGATTTCTGCGCCGATATGACATTCATCTCCATCTGTTTATATGAGCACATGAGCGTCTGCGCCGTCTGGGTCAGAGTGTTTATCATGACTTCATTGGTACTGCGGGAGTTTGTCATTCGATCAAGACTTTTTTTCAGGTTCTTGATCGTCGCACGGATAGCCGATGCATTCTGACGATACTTGGCTGCCGTAGCATCGTCCTCACCCTTGTATATCTCATATTCGAGCTTCATGCTGCCGTACTCGGTCTCCAGCGCGGTTATCTCCTCCTGCAGATCCTCTATCGTATCAGTGAGCGAGCTGTTCTTCAGCGTCGAATTGCCTGCGATCAGGAGCTCCCTCAGGTCATCATATTCTATACTCTGCGCCCACGCGCTCATGCACATGACCGTCATCAGGACAAATGCAGCCGCTGCGATTCTGATGCCGCTGAGCGCATGTCTTATTATCTGATTTCTCACAGCGATTCCTTTCTGCCGGTTATGCCAAACCATTGACTGCCCAGATATAGCTGTTGTATGCCTTGAGAACCGCATACTTTTTTACCTGCGTGTTTATCTGAGCCGATGTCAGCGCCGCCGCTATAGTATCATAGGAGGTCTGCGTGAGCATCCCGGCCGCAAGCTTTCTGGCAGCCGTGGCCGCGGTCTTTTCCTGAAGCTCCAGCGCTGTCAGTGCCTGCCCATAGTCGGACCACGCAAGCGTCAGACTTTGGTACTGTGACGAAACCGTGTTGGCTATGGTTCTTTCAGTCTCCTCCTTTGTGAGGGCCAATGTCTCTTTTGTAGAGGAATTTTTAGCATTGCTCAGCTGCCGGTTTGTTATAGCCAGAGTATAGTTGTTGGTCTTGGCAGATTCGATATCTGAATTCAGATCTATAGCCGTGATCTGCTCTGCCGTGATCTCCGGCAGCTCTGTGATGTTTACATCGGCTCCGTATGACCATCCCAGCATCAGGCAGAGGCTCTCCTTCGTAGAATTAAAGCTTGTCTGCGCACTCTCCAGCTGTGCTCTGGCGCTGCTCACCCGCTGCTGAGCCGAGCTGAGTGACGACGCCACGGCGGTTCCGGCTGCTATCATCGTATTTACTGTATTCAGATTGGCCTGCGCCTGCTCAAGGTTTGACTGATATGTCTGCAGGTTCTGTTTCTGGGTCCAGTAACTGATCATGCCTTCCTGGGCCTGCTTTACCAGCTCCGCCTCTGCCTTATCATTGTTCAGCTTTTCCGTGTACGCATCATTGGTGCTGGTATCGCCCTGATCCAGAAGATTCTCATAGGTTATGATAGAGTTCAGATACCGGGTGATTTCGGATGCATATGTCGGCGAATCGGCGTCCGGATAGTCCAGGTTCGCCATGATGTCATATGCGGAATCATAGTAGGATTGAGCCACATCCGAACTGCTCTTGTCTCGGTTTTTTTTATATTCCAGAGCATTGGCCAGCACTGTTGTATTATATTCATGAATCAGCGCAGGGATCTCCGAATAGTCCAGCGTGTTGTCACGCAGAGCAGTCCATTCCTCGGATGTTCTGGCAAATTCCGGGCTCTGCTGTGCCAGCGCGGTCATCGGCAGCACCGTACTCATCGTCACCGCCGCTGCAAGACTGAGAACGGCACAGTTGCCATACAGTTTATATTTCCTATTCATGTAGTATTCTCCTTTCCGGAGATATCTCATCAGATATCCAGCGTCTTCATATCTTTGCCGTGATTGATAAGAATGTAGTAAACCGGAAGAATCAAAAGCGCAACCAGCACTCCGAATGTCAGACCACCGATATCAACCAGCGCCAGACCCTGCGTCGTAGAGCCTGAATCTCCCATCGCCATGGCCATAGGTATCATCGAAAGTATCGTCGTAAGGCTTGTCATCAGTATAGGACGGATACGCGTCGCACCGGCCTCCTCCAGAGCTGCATTCAGCTCCATGCCGTGTATCGTACGATTCTGGTTGGTCGTATCGACAAAAAGGATACCGTTATTTACGACCGTACCTACCAGTATAAGGAATCCGATCAGTGATGTCATGCTCATCGAAACCCCCGTCACTCCCAGCAGCAGGAAGGAGCCTGCCAGTGAGAACGGAATGGTCGTCATGACCATGAGTGAGAACTTCATGGACTCGAACTGTGCGCTCATGACGACAAATACCAGAAATGTCGCGATGGCTATCGCCTTGTACAGCGCCGAGAACTCGGTAGACATCATACGATCCATGCTGTTGGTGCCTCTCGTGATGGTGCCTGTCAGATTCGGATTGATAACCTCCTGATCCAGTGCTGCTGACACATCGTCTCCTACGAAGCTGGCTGTGATCGTCACCTGATATTCCTTGTTCTCCTTACTGATGGATGAAGGACTGTCCTTGTACTGGATCGTCGCCACATCTGTCAGAGCAACTTTTGTTCCGTTCGTCTTTTCTATGAATACGCGCTCGAGCTGCGGAACTGTATCATAGTCTCCGTCCGGATATTCTGCCTTGACATCGACCTCATTTCCGTCGATTGTCAATGTCGCGATCGTCGCACCGTCCAGATAGTTCTTGACCTGCGATCCTATCTGAGCGGGTGTCAGTCCCTGTGCGGTCGCCGCAACCATGTCGACATTTACTGAAAGAACCGGGGCCGAGTTTTCTATGCTCGAGTGAACATTCATGACATCATCTCTGGCTATCAGCTCATTGACGATCTTGGCGCTCACCTCCTGAAGCTCCTCGTACTGAGTTCCCTGAATGATCGCTTCATAGTCATTGTTTCTTCGCATGAAGCTCATGGATGAGCCTGCCGATACGGTGATCGTACAGTTTTCCAGATCAGCCAGCGCATTCTCCCATCTCTCTGCTATATCATCCGCGCGTTTTTTTGCCGAATCCTTGATATATCCGGTTACGGTTCCGGATGATCCGTTGTATCGCATCATATAGGACTCTACATCCTCATCCTCCGATACAACCTTCTCCACGGCCGTCAGTATATCGTCTGCCTTCTCATCCAGCAGTCCCGGTCTGGTGCTGATGCTGACCGATACCTGTCCGTTGCTGTCTGCCGAGATCAGCTCCGTCTTCATATTCATGCCCATGAGCACTGCAATCACCGCAAGGACAACCGATGTGAGCATCACTAAGCCCTTATGTCTCATAAGAGACGGGAATATCTTTCTGTACAGGCGATCCAGTGTGACCATCAGTCCCGACAGCGGCGCGGTATGCTTTTCCTGCGGCTTGTACAGAAGATATGTCAGAGGCACGATGGATACGGCGGACAGAAGTGATGCCGCCATGCTGACGACGATGACATAGCCCAGCGGTCTGAACATCTCTCCGGACATGCCGTTTATATTGATCAGCGGTATAAATACAACGCAGGTTGTCAATGTGGAGCCGAGTATGGACATGAATACCTCTCCGGCGCCCTCCAGCGCAGCCTTGCCGTATTCATTTGCGCCCATTCCCTCTGTGCGCTCCTTCGCTCTGAAGCAGCTGTCCAGCGTAACTATCGAGTTGTCGACCATCATGCCGACTGAGAGCACGAGGCCGCTCATAGTGATGATATTCAACGAAAATCCCATTGAGGTAAGGCAGATCAGCGTGATCAGTATGGATACGGGGATCGAGCTGCCTACTATCAGCGATGCCTTCACATCTCCGAAGAACAGATACAGGATGATCATGGATATGCCTATCGCCAGAACCATAGTCTCCGCCACATCCATCAACGACGATATGGTTGAATCAGCCTCATCACGCGCAACCTCTATCACCAGATCCGGATCCTCTGCCTGCAGCGTCTCTATGACCTTTTTCACCTGGCTTGAGAGCTTGATTGCGGTATACTGCTGCTGTTTGGTGATCTCTATGGAGATCGTCTCCATGCCGTTGTATCTGGACTTTCCGCCCATAGCCTTGTCCGTATAATACACATCTGCAATATCCTTCAGATAGATGATATTGCCGCTCTTTGTAGTGATCGGAACTGCCAGCAGGTCATCCAGTGTATCCATATCCGCCGATGTCGTGGCATCCAGCTCCACATTGCCGGATACGACAGAGCCCGAGGGATATGTCAGCTGAGCCGCGCTCATCGCGGAGGTGATATTGCTCATTGAGATGCCGTACTGCGTCATCTTCTCTGTCTTGAGCTCCACCTTGATATATTGAGAGTTTCCGCCGCGGGTGCTGACCTCCGCCACCGTGCTCAGCTTTTCAAACTCCGGCACTACGGTCTGGTCAACATAATCATAGAGATTGTCCTTGGTTTTATGGTATATGGACAAAGACATATTGGCCTGAGCATTGGAGCTCATCTCCATGACTGACGGCTCGTCCATGTCGCTCGGAAGCTCTCTTATACTTTGCAGTGCCTTCTTCAGGTCATCATAAGCCTCGTCCATATCCTGATCGTAGTCGTACTCGAGCATGACCATGCACGATCCGTCTCCGGTCGAGGAGGTCATGGTCTCCACGCCTTCCAGCTTGCTGATTGCATCCTCAATGGGCTGCGTGACAAGCTCATCCATATCCTCAGGGCTGGCGCCGGAGTACCTGGCCGACACTATCAGCATCGGCGTGTCCATATCCGGCATCTGCTCGAGCTTCGCATCAAGTACGGAGGTTATTCCGAATACAATCATACACAGGACTGCCATCAGCACCGTGACAGGGTGCTTCAGAATATATTTGATAAATCCGTTCATTCCTGCCTCCTTACTCTTACTGCTTAGGTGCAGTTGACGGCTCACTGCTGCCGGCTGCGGCCTCTGATGAGGGCATGGGAGCAGCCTCAGGCTGATTTGAAGCATCATCTGATCCCATCACGCGGACATTGGCTCCCTCGTACAGGTTGTTGCTCCATGTGCTTACTACATCAGCATCCTGGCTCAGGCCGTCAAGTATCTGTGCCACCTCATCATCGTAGATTCCTACCGTAACGGATGTCATGACCGCCTTGCCGTCCACTACCGTATAAAGGTACGCATTTCCGCCGCTGTAGTATATGGCATCCACCGGTACAAGAAGCGTATTCTCGGCTCTGTCTGACACCAGATATATCTTGACGCTGCTGCCGAGTGATATGGTGATATCATCGGTCAGCTCAGCTTTGCATTTAAACATACCGGACGCGGAATCTACCATGGAGCTTACTTCTGTTATCCTCGCACGGCATTTCGTGGTTCCCTTCTCGATATCTATCTCATCCCCTACCGCGATATTGTTCATGATTCTCTCGCTGACATAGAATGTGATTCTTCTGGAGCCCTCGCCTGTCACGACAAGAAGGTCAGAATTCATATTTACATGATCATGAAGCTCTACCGATATCTTCTCGATCTTTCCGTCGATAGGCGCCGCGACCATGCTGTTCTCAAGCGCCTTGTCGTAATTCAGCTTGGCAGATTCATACTGAAGCTGAGCATTCTTCAGGCTGTTGCTGTACTGCTCATATTCCTGCGGTGTGATATCTCCGCCCTGATAAAGGATCTCATAGCGCGCCATATTGTTCTTCTGCTGCTCATATGAGATCTCGGCCTGATCCATAGCTATCTTTGCGCTGTCCACCGCACCGGTATCTATCTCTATAAGCACATCCCCGGCCTTGACGGCATCTCCTGCCTTGACATTGACCGCCTTCACATCTCCGGAGGCCTTCGCATAGAGGGATACCGTATCTTCAGCATCGACAGTTCCGGTTATCGCACTTGTCACGCTGACATCTCCGTAATGGGGCTTTTCCACATTCACCATGGCATATGCCACCTCGCCTGCAGATCCAGCGCCCTTCGGGCCTCCCGCCCCTTTTTTCGTGCCTGATGTCAGCTTATATACCGCAAACACAACGAGCAAAGCGCAGATAACAACAACCGTCACCTGCGCCTTTTTGTTCTTCTTTAATCCGTCAAGGTTAAACTTATTCATGATGCATTCCTTCCTGTGTCTTATCTTCAGCCTTTGATTGCATATGATTAGCCGTACTCTGCCGAGTATATGGAACCATCCTTAAATCAGCTTTAAACTTATGTAAAGTAATCTGCTCTCGCTTCGCGACAGCAGGTGCTCAGCGGTTCGCAGCAAACCGCTCCGTCTGCGCACTTCGTGCTTGCCGATCGCGGGCTGCTATCGCATGGCACTCTGTAATCTGCTCTCGCTTCGCGACAGCAG
>CAVIJY010000046.1:0-13402 GCA_963643215.1 Lachnospiraceae bacterium
CGCATGGCACTCTGTAATCTGCTCTCGCTTCGCGACAGCAGAACACGAGTGCTCAAAAAGGCGGATGCAGCAACGCACCCGCCTTCCGATATGAGTATCAGAATCATTTTCTGAATAATGTCTGCATGATGCCGCGGCCGATCTGAGCGCCTATATTTCCTCCGAGCTTTTTGCCGAACTTGCCTCCCAGTGTGCCGCCGAACGCATTACCTATCTCTCTTCCCAGAGTTCCTGCCGCGCTTTGAGCCACCTTGGACTTGGCGCTGTTGACCGCCTTATCTCTTTTCTCGGCTTCCTTCTGCTCTGCTTTGGCCTTCTCCGCCTCAGCCTCGGCCTTCTGCTCTTCCTGTCCTCTTCTCATGAGAAACTCATACGCCGAGTCCCGATCCTGCATCTCGACAGAGTATTTGGATCTCAGACTGTCTGACGCGATGATCTGATTGCGCATATTGTCGTCTATTGTACCCATTTGGGACTGCGGCGGGAGGATTTTTGCCTTCCTGACGATATCCGGAGCCCCATCCTCCTGAAGGAAGGATACGACCGCCTCGGCAGTCCCCAGCGCCTGTATGGCATCATATGTTGAAAACTCAGGATTCTCACGAAAGCTCTCTGCAGCCGCCTTCACGCCTTTCTTCTCGGCAGGCGTATACGCCCTCAGCGCATGCTGTACCTTGTTGCCAAGCTGTGCGAGTACTCCTCCGGGAATATCGGCCGGATTTTGTGTGGCAAAGTATACGCCCACACCCTTTGACCGAACCAGCTTGACCACCTGCTCTATCTTCTGAAGCAGTGCCTTTGGAGCACTGTCAAAGAGCAGATGCGCCTCATCAAAAAAGAATACCAGCCGCGGCTTTTCCTGATCGCCCACCTCCGGCATGACCTCAAAAAGCTCCGACAAAAGCCAAAGCATAAATGTGGAATACAGCATGCCGTCATTGATCAGACTCTGTGAATCGAGAATATTGATATATCCTCTGCCGTCACCGTCTGTCGCTATCCAGTCATTTATGTCCAGCGCCGGCTCGCCGAAGAAGTCGGAGGCACCCTTGTCCTCCAGCGCCACGATGGCTCTGATGATGGCCGAGACTGAGTTTTTGGCTATGGCTCCGTAATCCGCCTTGTACTTGTCCTGATTTTCGCCGGCATAGTTAAGAGCCGCCTTCAGGTCCTTTGTATCTATGAGCAGCAGTCCCTCATCATCGCAGATCTTAAATACAATATTCATTATGTCCGACTGTATCTGGTTGAGTCCCAGCAGTCTGGCCAGAAGCTCCGGTCCGAACTCCGTGATCGTCGTTCTCAGCGGCATTCCCTTTTTGCCGTATATATCCCAGAATCTGGCCGGGTAGCTCTTATATGCAAAGCCCATATCCTCCAGTCCGAAGCTTTTTATGCGCTTTTGCATATCCTCGCTGTCCTGCCCGCGCATGCACATTCCGGCCAGATCGCCCTTCACATCCGCAAGAAATACAGGGACTCCCGCATCCGAAAACGCCTCAGCCATAACCTTCAGCGTTATAGTCTTTCCTGTCCCTGTAGCTCCGGCTATAAGTCCGTGCCTGTTCGCCATCTTCGGAAGCATCGAGAGATTTTCACCATTCGACTGTGCAACTGTGATCAAATTGTTGTAATACACTCGGAGTCCTTTCTGCTGCAAGAGCCTTCTTATGCAAATATTGGTTACAGTGTCAAAACTCATCTCCCACGACATGCCGCGACGCGCAGCAAGTCCCTTTAGGGACATGTCAGTGGGAAATTGAGACAGGATTGTGGGAGTGCGAAGCACGAAACAATCCGTGTACCCGGATGATTTTACAGATACTTTCTCGCCATGCTCTCATGGATCCTGGCCAGATCAGATGAAGCTGACATCTTGTCTATTATCCGTTTTATAAGCATGTCCAGCTCTCTTCCTTCGGTATAATCGGCCTTTGCGATATAATCGACGCGTCCTGCCTTCAGAAGCTTGCTTCCCACTTCGCTGTTTTTCTGATATACGGCGATGGATGAGCCTCCGTTCAGCTTCACAAGCTTCATGCACGGCACATCTGTCATTCCGTCGCCTATATATATCATATTGCGAAACGGCACCGGGCGCTTCTCTTCCTCTACATATTCATTCACGCCGTTATCATCCGACATATCCAGACAGCCTTTGTTGATGCGGAATAAAAACTGAGTTTTATTGGTATAGTTGACAGCAACCCTCGGCCAATCTGCCACTCCGTTCTCATCATAATGAAACTCGCATGCATAGATCTCCCTGAAATGCTTTCCTATCCCGCTTCCCAGTATGATCTCCTTGAGTCCTGACGAGATGATGTAGTGCTCTATGGTCACGCCGCGGCTCTCTCCGTACGCATTTACCCTGTCAAACCATTCCCGCACTCCTGCAAAGAGCTTTACATTTTTACCTGCATCCTCAAATACGCGGCGATTTATAGGCAGATGCTTGTCCTTTGATTTGCGTACCATGAGATACATGTAGGTCAGTATCGCATCCATCCGCTCCTCCTTTGAGAGGCGGTTGGATTCCTTCCAGAATGATTCCGCGGACTCGTCCAGACTCGGGATAAATGTATATTCCTGCATATCCTTCGTGCACAGAGTCTTGTCAAAATCATACATGATGGCGATTACGGGATTCGGAGTCATACTTCCTCCTGACGGGATTCATTGATGAGATTTGCCTGCTGCCAGTATATCTTTCGGATATGATAGCATACTTTAAAACTTTTGTGCAAACCGGGTTTGATGCTCATATAAAGCTCAAAAGACCCGGCTCTCGCCGGGTCCTTCTTGATGATCTCTATTAAGCAACTACAGTGACATTAACTGCCTGAATACCTCTGTTGCCCTCTGTTGTATCGAAAGTTACTTTCTGGCCGTCCTCCAGAGTCTTATAGCCCTCTGCATTGATTCCAGAGAAGTGAACGAAGATTTCCGAACCGTCAGCATCATCTGTGATGAAACCATAACCTTTAGTTGCGTTGAACCACTTAACTGTACCGTTGTGCATTATGGTACCTCCATAGAAAAATAAAACACGAGATTGCCTGAATATATCTGCAAACCTTGTTGATACAGTTCGCAAGTATAGACGCAAGCTTCCCAAAAGTCAAGGATTATCGCCAAATCTTAAGGTCCGCGGATTGAACAAAACGGCGTACATTCGCGACCGTATCACAGACCGCTGCCCGTCGGTTCATTCCCCGTCAAAAGCATGCTGCGCACAGTCTGTCTGTCTCTTAAAAGCTGCTTTTTCAGCTCCTCCAGCGAATCAAACTTCTTTTCGGGGCGCATATATCTCACGAACGAAAGCGTTATTGCTCTTCCGTACAGCTCTTCATACGCAAGATCGAGTATATATGTTTCTATCCGTGTCGCATGCTGCGCGGTATCCCTGTTTACGGTAGGATTGCTTCCTATATTGGTCATTCCGGCATAAACTTTCGGATCCCCCTCAATAGTTACATATGTGGCATATACTCCGACCTTCGGGATCATCATATTGGGCGGGGGGTATATATTGGCTGTAGGATTGTCCAGCTTTGATGTCCCGACATGGTTGCCGGGGCGGACTATGTCATGTATATGATAATATCCGCCGAGGAGCTGCGCAGCCTCTTCCACATCGCCTCTTGCCAGTGCCTCTCTTATCGCCGTAGAGCTGATCTCCTCGCCGGATCGGCTCCTGAGCTTTTCAAGTATACAGACCTCATACCCGTAGACAGGCGCACAGCGTTTAAGCATGTCCGCATCTCCGGATTTGTTATGTCCGAAGGAGCAGTCCGTCCCTGCGACTATGGCTCTCATATGCATCTTTTCAACCAGCACATCTCTTATGAAGGCGTCACCCTCTATGTCTGCAGCGCTCTCAAACGGAATCAGGGCCAGATAATCAAATCCCTCTTTTTCAAACTTTTCCAGTCTGCCCTGCTCGTCATCAAGCGTGTCCTTCAGAAAAGCGAAGGAAAATGCGGCCATCTTCCAGCCGTTTTCCCTCTTCAGCCTGCGCATCTCCTTCATCAGAAGCTGATGACCGCGGTGCGCGCCATCGAACTTGCCGATGGCGCACACCGTATCCTCATCTATATGCAATTCATCAAGCGATCTAAATATTTTCAAGCCTGATCTCCGTACCCGTCAAATCTCAGTCGGCCTGCTTGCTGCGGATCATCGAACGCTTGCGCAGCATGGAATCAAGAATCTTCTTGCGCACGCGCAGTGTCTTGGGTGTAACCTCAAGGAGCTCATCCGTGTCTATGAACTCCAGATACTGCTCCAGACTCATGATCTTCGGAGGCACGAGCCGCAGTGCGTCATCAGCGCTGGAGGAACGCGTGTTGGTGAGCTTCTTTGTCTTACATACATTGACCTCCACGTCCTCAGCCTTACCGGTCTCTCCGATGACCATCCCGGCATATACCTTGACTCCCGGCCCGATAAACAGATTGCCTCTCTCCTGCGCATTGAACAGACCGTAGGTTATGGACTCTCCGGTTTCAAATGCGATGATGGAGCCGTTGTGGCGATAGAACATATCTCCCTTATAGGGCGCATATCCCTCAAACTCTGTATTGAGTATGCCCTCGCCCTTTGTATCCGTCATGAACTCTCCCCGATAGCCTATCAGACCTCTGGAGGGTATGAGAAACTCAAGGCGCGTCGTATTGCCGTGGATGGGGGTCATGCCCTGCAGCTCGCCCTTGCGCTCCGAAAGCTTTGATATGACGGCTCCCGAGAACTCGTCCGGCACATCAACATATGCCTTCTCCATGGGCTCAAGCTTCTTGCCGTTTTCATCGTACCTGTATATGACCTCGGCCTTGCTTACGGCAAACTCATATCCCTCACGGCGCATGTTCTCGATAAGCACCGACAGATGCAGCTCGCCTCTTCCCGACACCTTCAGCGTATCGGGCGAATCGGTGTCCTCCACGCGCAGCGATACATCGGTATTGAGCTCTCTGTACAGCCTCTCTCTTATATGTCTCGATGTGACCCACTTTCCGTCCTGTCCGGCGAGCGGAGAATCATTGACCATAAAATACATGGAGATGGTCGGCTCGGAGATCTTCTGAAACGGTATCGCGACCGGCTCCTCCGGGGATGTGATGGTATCTCCTATATGAAGATCCGTGATTCCCGATACCGCCACTATAGAGCCTATGCCGGCCTCCTTTACCTCTACACGGTCAAGTCCCTGGAACTCATAGAGCTTGCCTATCCTTATCCTGCGCAGCTTGTCCGGCTCATGATGATTGACTATGGCACACTCCTCGCCTACGCGTATGAAGCCGTTGTCAACCTTGCCGACACCAATACGCCCTACATATTCGTTATAATCTATAGTGCTTATAAGCAGCTGCAGGTTTCCTTCCGGATCACCTGACGGCGCCGGAATATGCTCCAGCACAGCATCAAAAAGCGGCGACATGTCCATATTCTGATCATCGAGGCTTCTTCTGGCCCAGCCGCTTCTTGCACTTGCATATATGAACGGACACTCAAGCTGACGGTCGCTCGCATTCAGATCCAGAAGGAGCTCCAGCACCTCGTCCTCCACCTCCGAGCAGCGTGCCTCGGGTCTGTCGCATTTGTTGATGCAGCAAACCACATCCAGATCAAGCTCCAGAGCCTTCTTGAGCACAAACTTTGTCTGTGACATGACACCCTCTGCGGCGTCAACCACCAGTATTACTCCGTTTACCATCTTGAGCACCCGCTCAACCTCGCCTCCGAAGTCGGCATGCCCCGGTGTATCGATGATATTGATCTTCGTACCCTTATAATATACGGCTGTATTCTTGGAGAGTATGGTAATGCCCCTCTCACGCTCTATATCATTGGAGTCCATGACACGATCGACAACTTCCTGATGCTCGTGGAATGTGCCGCTCTGACGCAGCAGCTGATCCACCAGTGTCGTCTTGCCGTGATCTACATGGGCTATGATTGCCACATTTCTTATTCTGTCATTCGTAATTAACATAAAGCTCCGTTTCCTTTTGTCAAAATCTGCGGTTTGTCCTTGACTATAATATATTTTGCCAACGCAATGTCAAGTTTTTTCGCTCGCCCTGCGCTCATATTTTCCATATCCGCAGCCGTCCTTTCGACAGCATCCTCTTTCACAAGCAGAGACACCGTCACATCCTGCGCGAACTCCTGTCCCAGCAGGTAAAATGCTCCCGCCTCGCTCATATGGCTCAGCTTTCCGTACAGATCATAGCTGATCGTATATCTCATCAGCGCACCGCTCATGACGGCTGCTGTCTCGCATCTGTCCAGCCCGTCCCTGAGAGCCCCCGAATATGCCCGCACCAGGCCGCCCGTGCCCAGCAGCGTGCCGCCGAAATACCTTGTCACCACAGCACATACATCCGTATACTCCCGGCTCTCCAGCAGATCCATCATGGGTTTCCCCGCCGTCTGCGACGGCTCGCCGTCGTCCGAGGACTTTTTTACATTGCCCCCGTCAAGTATATACGCATAGCAGTGATGTCTTGCATCATAGTATTTTCTGCGCACCGAATCTATGAACGCCTCAGCCTCTTCCTGCGTATGAACCGGCACCACGTCGGCGATGAATTCCGAGGCCTTCTCCACCAGTCTCCCTGTTCCGCCTTTTATGATGATCCTGCTTTCTTCACTCATCACAGCTCCCTGATTTAAGCAATTTGTAATCCGTAAAAGTATACCATATTTATAGAAGTTTATACCTCATTTTGCTATACTAGTGCGCAATGGTTGTTGCGGAGGAATTATGGATCTTACAAGATACGGAACCCGCAGAGAGCTTTCAAAAAGCGCTGATCCGGTTTCACGCATACTGAACAAAATCATACTTATCGTTCTCAAGCTCGCAGTGCTGATGCTTGTTCTTTCCTGCATCTTCGGAGCCAGCCTCGGTATCGGACTTATAAAGGGCATCATCGACAATACTCCGGATATCACAATATCCAGTATCGTGCCGATGGGATACTCGACCACCATATATGATGCCTCCGGCAATGTCACCGATACTCTGGTTATGGCCGGCTCCAACAGGCAGGAGGCGACCTATGATGAGATACCGCAGGATATGATCAATGCCTTTGTTGCCATAGAGGATTCAAGATTCTGGCAGCACCATGGAATCGATACCAAATCCATACTTCGTGCCGCGGCCGGAATCCTTACGGGTGACTCCTCGGCAGGAGGCGGCTCCACAATCACACAGCAGCTTATCAAAAACAATGTATTCAACGGCGGGCGTGAGAAGGGCTTCGGCGCCAAGCTTGAGCGTAAGTTCCAGGAGCAGTATCTTGCAGTTCAGCTCGAGAAAACGATGGACAAGAAGCTCATCATCACCAACTACCTCAATACCATCAACCTCGGCAGCAACACCCTCGGCGTGAAGGTAGCTGCAAAACGGTATTTCAACAAGGAGCTCAAGGATCTCACTCTGTCCGAGTGCACTGTGATCGCAGGCATCACGCAGAACCCTTCCAAGCTCAATCCCATCACCGGAGCCGAGCGCAATGCGCAGAAAAGACAGGTTATACTGCAATATATGTATGAGCAGGGATATATAACCAAGGAGCAGCAGGAGGAGGCTCTTGCGGATGATGTCTACAGCCGCATCGAGAACAACAATGCACTGGCAAAGGGAACAACCAAGGTTTACTCATACTTCACCGACGAGCTTATATCTCAGGTCATGACGGTGCTCGAGGACAAGCTCGGCTACTCCGATACACAGGCGCACAATCTGCTGTACAGCGGCGGACTGTCTATCTACTCCACTCAAGATCCCTCTATTCAGGCCATAGTTGATGAAGAGATCAATGATCCCTCCAACTATGTGAAGTCTCAATATTCGATAGAATACAGGCTGTCGGTCAAAGACAAGGACGGAGTGACCCGCAATTATTCGGAGGCCAATCTGCGCAAGTATTACAGTGAGGTTCTGAACAAATCCTATGTCTCACTTTACTCCAGCGAGGAGGAAGCCCGCCGACTCTGCGACGATTTTAAGGCATACATTCTTGAAGACGGAGGAGAGCTCCTCGGTGAGCGCTTTTCGGCGACATTGCAGCCCGAGGCATCATTTGTCCTGATCGAGCAGTCAACAGGCTATGTAAAGGCAATCGCGGGAGGCCGCGGGACAAAAACCGCGTCGCTCACTCTGAACCGCGCATCTGACTCATTGCGTCAGCCCGGATCCACATTCAAGGTTCTGACCGCATTTGCTCCGGCGGTGGATGCATGCGGCGCCACACTCGGCACCGTATACTATGACGAGCCCTTCACTCTGGGTGATAAGAGCTTTAAAAACTGGTACTCCTCAGGCTATCTCGGCTGGTCCAATATCCGTGAGGGTATAATCTACTCAATGAATATCGTCGCAGTCAGAACCATGGTTGAGACGGTGACCCCGGAGCTTGGTGTTGAATATGCCAAAAGATTCGGTATCACATCTCTCACGGATAGTGATTATAATGCAGCCACAGCTCTCGGCGGTATCACATACGGCGTCAGCAATCTGGAGCTTACATCGGCATTTTCCGTGATCGCAAACGGAGGCAAGCGTCACGAGCCGGTGATGTTCACCATGATAAAGGATCACGACGGCAAGGTCATCTACCGCAGCAATACAGATGAGGAAAGGATCATCAAAGAATCGACCGCGTATCTTATGACTGATGCCATGGCACAGTCCGTGCAGCCGAACAGAAAATATGCCCGTCAGGGCGTGTCAGTCAACTCCACCAGCTCGGCTGCCGCTCTTGACAGCATGTCATGCGCAGGTAAGTCAGGCACCACCAGCAACAACTATGATATATGGTTTGTCGGCTATACGCCTTACTATACCGGCGGCATCTGGGCCGGATATGACAACAACGAATCCTCTCTCTCCGGCCAGACATCCTTTCACAAGGCGATCTGGAAAAAGATAATGGACAGGGTTCACTACGGGCTCACGGATATAGGATTTGCTCAGCCTGACAGTGTCGTCAGCGAGCAGATATGCCGCAAGTCGGGAAAGCTTGCCATCCCGGGTGTATGCGACAGCGACCCGCGAGGCAGCGCGGTTTATACAGAATACTTTGAGGACGGCACGGCACCGACTGAGTACTGTGACCATCATTTTCTTGCCACGCTTTGCTCCGACTCCGGACAATATGCGTCAGACAACTGCCCGCATACAACCGTAGGCGTCTCTGTCAAGGTGCCGGGTATGAATGATATCCCGCAGTTCAATACCGAAACAGGCGAGATGAAGGTTGTTCCGAAGGGATCGTCCGTATACAGGGTCACATCCGATGCGCAAACCGATGATTCGGTATTTGCCTGCCGCGGTATATGCACACAGCATACCACCGGAGAGATCGTAGAGGGCAGTCCGTTCGCTCCCGGAGGAGCTGTCTACGGGCCCGGATATCAGCCTACCGTCGAGGTTCAGGATGATATGCCGTCTCCTGCCCCGGGAGAGGATGATAACGATGATATCATCTCTCCGTTCTCTTTCGGGCACTAGCAGGGCCGCAGGCCTTTGATGAGCGGTATGTCAGTATCCTCTCGCAGCCTTTGCCAGCTCGGCCGCCGGGCTGTCAGGATACTCCTTGATGACCTGCGTAAAAAGATCGTTGGCCGCCTGCCGCTCTCCGAGCGACTTCTGCGACATTCCGGACATATATATAACCATCGGATCGTTCGGCTTTATCTGAAGTCCGGCGGTATAGTATATCAATGCTCTCGTCCAGTTATCCTCGCTGTAGTATTGATCACCCTTTGCTATCAGCTGCGAGTAGACATCATTTTCCATCTGTGATTTCACATTATTGAATATAGCCTTCGAGGATATGGCTGTGTCGTCCGGGATGTCCGTGATCTGGTACGCATCTATGGTCACATACAGCCTCGCAGCGCTCAATATATCACCGCTGTCGAGATACTCGATGACTCCCATCAGCTTTTGATATTGTGACAGCTTTTCCGCGAATTGATCGTCCAGAGAATCGGAATTCATCGTATATTCATCGATTCTTGCCGTAAGCGTATCTATCTGAGCCTCAAGGTCATCTATCGTATTGTTGGAGGTATGCAGTTTTTCATTGACCTCCAGAAGCTCCCTGTCATGCCGGTCTGTCAGATCCGTGGTATATACCGGCATATACAGAAAATATACTGCCGCGGCTCCTATAAGGAGTCCCATAAATATGTACAGCGCGGCATTGAGCCACGATCGCTCTTTGTACGTAGGGATGATAACAGCCTCAGGCTCAGCCAGTATGGCCTTGGTCTCCTCCTCGCGAGCCTCCTGCTCCGCATCCTTGCGGCTGCGCTTTGCCAGCTGTCTTCGCGCCTCGTACAGATACCTGTGCGCATCGCCATGACCTGCATCCACCGCAAGCGCCTCGTTCAAAGGCTTTACGGCCTTTTTGTAATCACCTGTGAGCATGTATATCGCACCGAGCAGCACCTGCGCTTTGACATAGCGCGGATGCTCCTCTACCAGCTTTGTCAGCTGTATGGCCGCAAGATCCTCACTTGCATTCTGAGCCAGCATCAGAGCCTGATTGTATCTGGCTATCGCATCGGCATAGTCGTCCAGCAGCCCCTGACTGGCCCGTATATCCTCCAGATATACAGCTCCGAGATTTGTCTTGGAATTGAATATATTGGTGCTTATGACCCATTGCACCAGCGCGTCGGCAACCTCGCCGCTCTCATAGAATATCAGACCCAGCAGATTTCTGGCATCGACATTGCTCTTGTTAAATTCTATCGATCTTTTCAGACACAAAGCAGCGCCGCTGAGATTTCTCTCGGCGGCCAGCTTTAAGCCTCTGTTATAGAAGCTGTTCGATATGTATATACATTTCCGTGCTATATCCATATGTCCGGCTCTGCTCTCTATATCTATTGCTGCGCTGCATCGCGGCTCTCTCCCGCTGCCGCGATGCCCCTTATCAGCTCCATCACTATATCCTGCATATCCGTAATATCATTTTTTTCGATTGCATCTCCTACGGAGCCTATCTCTTTACTTGGCTTGAAACGCTTGATCTCCTCGTCATAATCTATCATGAGACTTTTTACCTCTTCAAATGCTCAAGCTGCTGCCTTACCTGACCGAGCATCTCCTCATATCTGGCAAGCTTTGCCCTCTCCTCCTCTACCTTTGAGGCCGGAGCCTTCGCAATAAAGCGCTCATTGCCCAGCATGCCCGTTGAGCGGGCGATCTCTCCCTCGAGTCGTCCCGATTCCTTCTCCAGCCGCTCTATCTCCTTGGAGATATCTACAAGATCCTCCAGCGGCATATAGATCTGCGCTCCGGAGATAACCGCAGATACCGCATCATCCGCGATGCCGCTCTTATCAGCCTGCAGGTGAGTCTCTGATGCGGATGCAAGCACCTTGAAGAAGTCTGTGCATTCCTCAAACGATCTCAGCACCTCCGGCCTGTCTGACACCACATATACAGAAGCCTTGCGGCTTGCAGGCACATTCATGGATGTGCGCAGATTTCTGATTCCGCGGACAGCCTCCTTGATCAGATCTACCTCTGTCTCCTGCTGCGGACAGTTCAATGCCTCATCATATACAGGCCACGGCGATGTCATGATGGTCTCCTCATCCTCGTTGAGATTGCAATAAATCTCCTCCGTCACAAACGGTATATAGGGATGAAGCAGCTTCAGCGATGTGTTGAGCACCTTTATAAGCGTCCACAGCGCCGCATCTCTCGTGGGATCCTCTTTGTTCCACAGCCTCGGCTTGACCATCTCGATATACCAGTCACAGAACTCTTCCCAGACAAAGTTGTAAACCTTGTCAAGAGCTATTCCCAGCTCATATTTGTCCATATTATCCGTGACATCTCTGACAAGACTGTTGACCTTTGAGAGTATCCACTGATCTGTCAGTGCAAAGCTCTCGGGCTTATCCACTTTGGATGTATCACCGAGATTCATCATTATGAATCTTGATGCATTCCATATCTTGTTGGCAAAGTTGCGGCTCGCCTCGACTCTCTCCCAGTAAAAGCGCATATCGTTGCCCGGTGCATTGCCGGTTACAAGAGTCATCCTGAGCGCATCCGCTCCGTACTTATCTATGACCTCTATCGGATCTATTCCGTTGCCGAGGGACTTGCTCATCTTGCGCCCCTGAGAGTCTCTTACCAGCCCATGAATCAGAACGGTATGGAACGGTGCCACCCCTGTCTGCTCATATCCGGAGAAAACCATCCTGACAACCCAGAAGAATATGATATCATATCCCGTCACCAGAACATCCGTAGGATAGAAGTACCTCATCTCCGGGGTATCATCCGGCCATCCGAGTGTCGAGAATGGCCAGAGCGCAGATGAAAACCATGTATCGAGAGTGTCCTCATCCTGATGCACATGTCTGCCGCCGCACTTCGGGCATACATCCACATGTGTTGCAGATACCGTCATTTCACCGCAGTCATCGCAGTAATACGCAGGTATCCGATGTCCCCACCACAGCTGACGCGATATGCACCAGTCCTTGATATTGTAGAGCCAGTGCAGATACGTCTTTGTGAAGCTCTCCGGCACAAACTTCAGCTCGCCTTTGTCTATCGCCTCGATGGCGGGCTTTGCCATCTCGTCCATCTTCACAAACCATTGCTGCTTTACCATAGGCTCTATGGTCGCTCCGCATCTGTCATGAGTTCCTACCGCATGCGAATGCGGCACTACCTTTACCAGAAGGCCAAGCTTTTCAAGGTCGGCGACTATAGCCTTTCGCGCCTCATATCTGTCCATTTTATCGTAGGCAGAGCCGGGCAGATCTATGGTGGCATCATCATGCAGGATGCAGATCTCCTCCAGATTATGACGCTTTCCCACCTCAAAATCATTAGGATCATGAGCCGGGGTTATCTTGACGCACCCTGTTCCGAAGTCCTTGTCCACATAAGCATCCGCTATGACGGGTATCTGTCTGCCTGTCAGCGGAAGCTCCAGCATCTTTCCTACTATGCCCTTGTATCTTTCATCATCGGGGTTGACTGCTACGGCAGTATCTCCGAGCAAGGTCTCCGGCCTCGTAGTGGCGATCTCAACGAATTTTCCTTCCTCTCCTGCGATAGGATAGTTTATATGCCAGAAGAATCCGTCCTGATCCTCATGAACCACCTCGGCATCGGAGATGGATGTATTGCATACGGGACACCAGTTTATGATCCTGGAGCCCTTGTAGATATATCCTTTCTTGTACAGTCTGGTGAAAACCTCAAGCACAGCCTTTGAGCAGCCCTCGTCCATCGTGAAGCGCTCTCTGTCCCAATCTGCGGATGATCCCAGCCTGTGCAGCTGATTTATGATCTTCTTGCCGTATTCATCACGCCACTTCCATGTCTCCTTCAGAAAGCCCT
>CAVIJY010000047.1:0-13048 GCA_963643215.1 Lachnospiraceae bacterium
TCCGCAGGAGCGAATTGCGAGTGCTGTCGTCAGCTGCGCAAGCAGCTGGTTTATTGCACCATATCTTTTTATCTATATCCTTCGCAGCGGGCAAGACGGCACGAGCAAACAGCAATTTTCCCGTTACTGCAGCTCCCAACCCTTTGTCACATGAACAGCGCCTGATTTCTTACGATACCAGCACCATACCAGGAACACTACCATGGCTGTAAGCGATCCGATCAGCATTCCCATGTTTGCTGTCAGGAATGAGCGGTATATCATATACAGACGGATGGCTATGCATACATAACACGAGAGTTTGAACAGCCACATCGGGATCTTCCACGCACGGTTTTCCCATGCACCCTCCATGGTCTTGGGATATCTTAGGATTCCGATTGCAAGAAGAATATTGCCTATAGAACCCACAAATGTCGTATTAGAGACGATCTGTGTGATGCTGAGTCCTGTCGCCATCGGAAGCACTCCAACAAAGAAGAATATGATCATATACTTCCACGCTATACCATGCTTGTTTTTTTCGGCCAGAGTTGCCGGGAGCCATCCGTCATTTGTAACCTGCACCAGCTGACGCTCAAACACGGCAAATGAAGAGTTGATTGTGGTTGCCAGAGCCATGACAGGACCCGAGAACACAAATACATAGTACAGCACCGGGCTGAACAGCACCTTTGCCACCGCTGTCAGCGGCTGATTTGCAGTTTCCTCAACCGGCAGCACATTGCACATGGTATATCCTACGCTGCAGTACAACACAACAAGCATGATAGGAACGATACACATAGCCAGCGGAAGCTCTGTCTTCGGCTTTTTGCATTCTGCGCTGAATGCTGTAATCAGCGTGTATCCGGTGGTTGACTGCATGAGTATCATGGTTGCCTGCCAGAAGCCGAATGTTCCGCCTGAGAAATATCCCTCCTGAGTGATATTCAGTGAGTCCGGTTTTGCATTCATGATGCCGTATATACCGAAGATCAACAGTCCGAATATCAATATCACTGACAATACATTCTGAAGCTTTGATATAGCATCCGTGCCAAACAGATTGATCACAGCGAAAAGCATCATGCCTCCGTAGGCAAAGTATTTTGAGGGCACATTCGGAAATACAGCGCCCATGTAGTTGCCGAGCGAAAGTGCAAAGCTTGAGAAATAAAGCACCGTCAGTATCTGAATAACTCCGTAGAAGCCGCCGCCGAGATCGCCCAGTGTAGTCGCGAGAAACGAATAGTTACCGCCCTTGATTCGCGCAGCTGTTGTCATCAGGATCAGAGGGAGATTCACCAAAAATCCAAGCACTATGGCGAGGAAATACGCAATCCATGCTGCGCGGCCGGTAAATGCCACCGCAATACCTACATAGGATACTATCCCTGCTCCGATTACCGATCCCAGTCCCATAAAAACTATAGACCAGAAGCTCAATCCCTTATCCTTTTCTTCCATAGCGTAGTTCTCCTTTCCCATGTCTGATATGCTCAGCTGATTGTGACTATCTCCGCCTCTGCAAGAGCCTTTTCGCTCAGCTCATTGCCGATGCCCGGCAGCTCAGGAACACTGTAATATCCATTCTCCGGCTGGTAATCATAGATGCACAGCTCGCGCACCTCCGGAAGTGTATCCACCGTATGATGCTCATGGATGATGAAATTAGGAACAGCGATCTCAAGATGCAGCGAGGCCGCTATGCTGATGGGGGTATTGCAGGTATGTGTCTGTATGGTCGCTCCGAATGTGTCGGCCAAATCGCAGATCTTCTTGCCCTCCGTGATTCCTCCGCAGTTACCAAGATCCGGCTGAATCACAGCCAGACTTCCATCCTGCAGGAACGGCAGGAATCCCCACCTCGTATATGAGCGCTCGCCTGTGGCCAGCGGTATGGATGTGCGCTCTGAAAGGAGCTTGTATTCCTGCGGATTCATCGGACCTGCGGGCTCCTCATAGAACATGATGTCATAGGGCTCTGCGACCTTTGCAAACTGAACCGCGGTATTCAGCGATGTGATGCAGTGATTCTCCAGGATAAGGTCGATATCATCGCCTATGGTATCTCTTACTGCCTGAAGCCTCGCCTCAAACTCCTTCATCCATTCCTTCGGTATATAGTTCTTCATGGCAAGCCTGTCTATCGGCCGCCCGTCGAGTCTCTTGTTGATAAAATCTATCTTTATGGCATCATATCCGTCCTCCAGTGCGGCCTTGCAGGCATCAGTCATAAACTCGATGCCTCCGGGAGCTGTCATAAAGTCATGGTACTTCCATCCATTTTGCAGCTGACTTGCATAGCAACGCAGCTTTTCTCTCTGCTTTCCGCCGAGGAGCTTGTAAACCGGCACATTGAGTGCCTTTCCTCTTATATCCCAAATAGCTGTATCTATCGCACTGATCGCCGACATGATAACGCCGCCATTGCCCTCTGCCCAGAAAGATCTTGCCATCTGGCCATATATGACCTCATGATCCATAGGATCCTTGCCTATCAGCATCTTTGAAAAGAGCTTGATCAGCTCAAAGCTTCCTACCGTAAAGTCCATGATGGAAACGCCGGCCTCTCCGTAGCCGTAGATTCCCTCATCCGTATTGATCTTGCACAAAACCGGTGTCTGCGCACTGAATGAAAGCCTTTTAAGCTTGATTACCTCTACTGATGTGATCTTCATGCTGTCTTCCTTTCATAACAATCAATTATAAAGTTGTCATAAAGCCGTTGCCATTTTTGTGGATTTTGTCGTCGACGATACATACCAAAGTATTGTTTTATGTGCTAAATATATGATGTGTACAAAAATAAGTCCAATATATATTCGATAGTACTTCATCACTATTTGTTATGTTTTCAGAAAGGATGGAGATACACATATGGATGTGAATCAATTGAGGTATTTCCTTGCCATCGCCCGGCATCAAAGCATCACAAAGGCAAGCGCTGAGCTTCATGTAGCTCAGCCGGCTCTGAGCATGGCGCTCTCACGCATGGAAGAACAGCTGGATGTCAAACTTTTCGATCGTCAGAAAAAGAGGCTGTATCTCAACTCCTGCGGAGCCATACTTCAGAGATACAGCACTCAAATCGTAGAATTATATGAAGCCGCCTTAAGAGATCTCGAAAAGCAGAAAACAACATCGGAGGCTGCGCTGTCTATAGATGTCCTTGACTGGGGCTTCCCGAAATATGTGCTTTCCGACTTCATAGAGCATTATCCGGATATCAATGTGAGCATCAATCTCAGCGCTCAGAAGGATCTATCGGTCTTTGATAAGCTTGAATGCGATGTACTCATATCACCGCTGCCTGTTTCCTGTGCTGATGTAACAGTCGTCAGCTTAAGGAATGAGCAGCTGTATCTGGCCGTTCCCAGATCCCACAGATTGTTTGAGTATTCTGAGATCTCGCTTCAGGAGCTGAACGGCGAGCATATCTTTCTCGCTGGCTATACATCGCATTTCGGAAACTATGTCATAGACCTGCTCAGTAAAGAGCATGTCACTCCGGCTCAGACCATTCCGTGCATCGCCAACAGCATACCTCAGTCGATAGCATCAAAGGTAGCTGTCGCATTCGTAGTTCCGGGAATGCTCGGCTATATCAGCGACTCCTCATCCATGCGGCTGATACCGCTTGCTCCTGTCAGATATCGTGCCAGCGGGCTTGTATACAGCTCTCTGCGAAGCCCCTCCCGCGCCATGTCTTTGTTCATTGATTTCATGAAGCAGACCTTTCTGTCCGACTCTGCCTCTCCTGGCGCTTTGCGGCATCTCTCGGATAGTTGACGGCATTTTCATGTTGGTTTATTGCCTTTTACAACCTATACCCCTATATGTATAATCTTTGCATACCCCACGGGGTATGCATTCTTATATTCTATACTCTCGCACAGTATCTCGCTGCCCTGAGTAAAATGGGAGGTAATATCATGAAGTATGCCGTAGAAAAGCTGGAGTCCTTGCTGGAGCTCGGCGGCATCAAGAAAGATATTGGATTTTTAGCCATCTCGGCGATTGCAGTCATCCTCAGCCTGTTTGATATACAGCCGTTCTCATTTGACATCGCATGGCTTGCTATCTGTCTGTGCGGTCTTCCCATCATCATGGAGGCCGTCATAGGACTTATCACCGCATTTGATATCAAGGCTGATGTGCTTGTATCCCTTGCACTCATCGCCTCGATCTGCATCGGCGAGACCTTTGCTGCAGGCGAGGTCGCCTTTATCATGCAGCTCGGCTCTCTGCTGGAGGAGCTGACAGTAGCCAAGGCAAGAGCCGGTATCGAAAAACTGGTGCATCTGACACCGCAGACTGCCCGACTGATTCAAAGCAAAACCGAGGAGATCATACCTGTCGAGCAGGTCGATATCGGAGATCATCTCCGCGTGCTCCCCGGAGAGACAGTGCCGGTAGACGGCATCATCATCACCGGCAATACATCAATCAATCAGTCCGTACTGACCGGAGAATCACTCCCTGTAGACAAATCCGCCGGAGATGAGGTGTTCGGCGGTACAGTCAATCAGTTCGGCTCGTTCGAGATGAAGGCAACGAGAGTCGGCGAGGACAGCTCCATACAACGCATGGTCCGCCTCGTTCAATCAGCTGATGCCGGCAAGGCCAAAATAGTGGGGCTCGCAGACAGATGGGCTACCTGGATAGTAGTCATGGCCTTTTCAGCCGCTGCACTCACATGGCTTGTAACCGGTCAGATCATCAGGGCAGTCACCATCCTTGTAGTGTTCTGCCCATGCGCTCTGGTGCTTGCTACTCCTACTGCCATCATGGCTGCAATCGGCAATGCAACCAGACATGGCTTCCTGATTCGCGAGGGAGATGCACTTGAACGCCTTGCCGCAGTTAAGATCGTCGCCTTTGATAAAACCGGTACTCTGACCTACGGCGTACCCGGGGTTGTTGCACTGGTCAGCAGCAAAGATGTCTCCAAAGATGAGCTTTACCGGCTTGCAGCCTCAGCCGAGCAGTTCTCCGAGCATCCTCTCGGCAAAGCCATAGTAAGCTGCTTTGTCTCTCGCGCCCGCGAAAAAGGCGGCTGTGAGGCGCTTTTGCAGACTGAGAACTTCTGCATGATCCCCGGTCAGGGTGTGTCTGCTTCGGTAGAAGGCAGATCCGTGCTTGCAGGCAATGCCCGGCTTTTAGCTGAGCACAGCATAAGCACAGGCACATCGGCTCTCAATGATGATGCCGCGTCGTATATCGCACAGGGCTGCACCATCACATATGTTGCGGCAGACGGAAACTATCTGGGATTTATAGCGCTCTCCGATACCATACGCGAAAAGAGTCCGGCGACCGTAGCAGCATTATCTTCATCCGGTGTACAGCCCGTGCTTCTGACCGGGGACAATAAAGCTGCGGCCTCGACCATCGCACAGAGCCTGTCACTGGATGAGTTTAAGGCCAACTGCCTTCCTCAGGACAAACTGCGCTATATCGGAGAATATCAGGCCGCAGGCAAGCCTGTCTGCATGATCGGCGACGGAATAAATGATGCTCCTGCGCTTAAAAAGGCAGATGTCGGCATCGCCATGGGCGGCATAGGAAGCGATATAGCCGTTGAAGCCGCGGATATAGCTCTGATAAATGATGACATCAGCGAGCTTCCTCACCTTATGTCTCTTTCAAGGCGCATGATGACCACCATCAGACTCAATATGACATTTTCCATGGTACTTAACTTCATAGCCGTCACACTGGCTATAACCGGTGCATTGAATCCTGTCGTCGGCGCTCTCGTTCACAACGCCGGATCAGTGCTTGTCATAGCCAATTCGGCACTGCTGCTTAAATACAATCCGATTTCATGAGAACAAATCCGAATGCGAGCCGGTACGAAAAAGGAAGAGAAGCAACTCTTCTCCATCTATTCTATAGACAAGAAGCCAGTCCGGCTGAATGTGGCATTCTCTAAAACCGGAATATTTCCCCGACAAAGTATGATCCCGATTGCTTGCTGGCAGAGGCTTCTGCATTGACAATGTGTCTACAACCTCTTGCAGAAGCTCCAGCCTTAATCCGCGCTTTTGGGCAAGCTTAAGATCCTTTTTGAACTGATTGGAGGGAACAATCTCAAGCATCTGTCACTACCTCATCAATCAGATTTTGAAACGAAGAATATCTCTTGTATTTCTTCGGGTTATTCTTCATTTCCTGATACTCCTGAAGAGCAGCCTGTGTCTCAGCGTTTGGTGCCTCTCTTACAACAGCAAATGGTAGCCCCTGAACACGAAGAGACTGTTTGAGAAAAATCGTTACCGCTGTAGTCAGATCAAGGCCAAGATCGGAATAGAGCTCCTGACTGGCTTTCTTTAAGTCTGCGTCTAAACTGATATTTGTACTTACTTTTGACATAAAATCACCTCCGTCGATCTTGGCCTGTATTTTAGCATGTTATGTGCAAATCATCAACATATTACACGCTTAACGCATGCGTATTATGCTATTATAGCTTAGTCGCGGTTAGTCGCGGGGTTAGTTGAAAATCCAAGTGCACGTTTGAAGATGTAAGTGCACGGCAGGAAATATTAATTGCACGCATGAAGTTGTAAATGCCCATATGTCAGCAATATCGGGCATTAAGGATTGCAATCACAGAGAAAATCACATACATTCGTCGTTAAGAAGGCATGCCATAAGCCGGACTGCAATTTACGATTTTTCTGAAATCGTAAATGCACCCCGTTTTACAGTGTCTGCTATTCTGGTTTTGCCCTGCCTTCTTGGTATGTTTACCGGCTTATTTTTTCAAAAGTGCCGGTGTCAGGTTGATGGAATCGGATGGGATTTTCTCAAGGTCCGGGCAGGCCGAGCAAACATATGGTGGTTTTTCGTAACGCGTGCAAAAGTCTTCAAGGAAGCGGTCACAGTCACTAATGCAGTCTCCACAAGCATCGCCGCAGTCCCGTTTTCCTTTATAGCATCCATACCGGTAGCGGCCCGGTGTGTATTTAGAACAGGCACCCGGAAATTTGCACTCATTCCTGTGAATGCAGTTGTTGCCTTTTGAATTATGAATCGGAATACGGTGTGCTCTTACTTCACGACTGACAGTGGTTCGATCAGAACCAATGCGCTGTGCAATAGCAGTAAAGTTTTCGCCGGATTTCAGCCCAATCTGGATCTCCAGGCGATCATCAAGGGTTAAATGTTTGCTCATTGGAGCCTCCTTTCAGAAGGCAGGGTCAAGATATCATAAGGCAAACAGCTGGGCGCTGCCCAGACCCGCCCTCGCCGGGAGGCAGGAAAGCAGCATTTGGCTGCTTTCGTATGACAGGGTAATCCGTGTCACTGCGTCAAGGGCTGCCCGGGCGCATGCGCCCAGCGTACTGTCCCTTGACTCCGTTCCCGCTCCTTTGGCGGGAACAAAAAATCCATGAAGTTCTAACTGCAACCTCATGGATGTAAACCGTTGTAATTGTAAACGCACGGTGTTAGCGTGCAGTTAAATTTTCAAATGATCCGGTTAGTCGCGGTTAGTCGCGGTGATCCCGCGGTGATCCCGTCTGCCGACGCTGCGGGTAGCCAGAACATCCGCGCCCAGCCCCAGTATGTCTTCTATCAGCACACTGCCCTGCTCCACCGGAGCAGCGAGCCGAAGCTCATGTATAGCCTGCACCACATCAAAGATACGCGCCTTCGGGATCGGTTCGCTCAGCCGCACGCTGACAAGCGGCATATCTCCGCCTTCCACCAGCACCGATGTGGCGATATTGCGCATAGGTGCCGTCACCTCCTGCCGGACATATCCGGCTCCCTTGTCGCAGTGATTGCCCTCTATCGATATTATCGTCTTATCATCATCGATCTCGGTACGGATCTCACAGCCGCGCGGGCACATTATGCAGGTATATTCTCTCAGCATCTCACGCTCACCTCCAGATCTCCTTCTCCTGCCAGCTTTTCACGCCTGATCTTCAGCTGCACCATCTCTGCCGGTAATGCCTTGGGCTTCTTCACGGAGGCCACCACCACATCTCCCTGCCGTACCTCTATAGTACATTCTTTCATGGGTCTTCTTACCCTGAGATACAGTGTGAAATCATCCTGTCCGCTGTATCTCTGCGGTGTCAGCTGGATGACGCTTGCGTCCGGGGATGAAATACCGCGTCTGCCCTGTGCTCCAAGCGTCCCCCTGATATATGCACTCACCGCGTCGGCCATATTCTCTGACTCCATGGATACAAAATCCACCAGATCATGAACATGCAGCACATTGCCCGCTGCAAAGATACCCGCGACAGTAGTCTCGTAATGCTCATCAACCACAGCGCCCTTTGTCCCGGGATCAAGCTCCACACCGGCTGCCAGCGACAGCTCATTTTCAGGGATCAGGCCTACTGAAAGTATCAGCGTATCACAGGGATATTCCTGCTCCGTGCCCGGTATAGGCTGCATATTTTCGTCCACCTGAGATATCACCACAGCCTCAAGACGGGTCTTCCCTTTAATATCCGTAACCGTATGACTCAGATGCAGCGGTATATCATAATCATTCAGACACTGCTCGATATTGCGTGCCAGCCCGCTCGGGTACGGCTGCACCTCAAATACACCATGCACATGGGCGCCCTCCAATGTGAGTCTGCGCGCCATGATCATACCGATATCACCTGAGCCGAGGATCACAACCTCCCTGCCCGGCATACGATTTCCCAGATTGATATAGCTCTGCGCCACACCTGCCGTGTATATGCCTGACGGCCTCTCTCCCGGTATGGCCAGTGCTCCGCGGGTTCTCTCCCGGCAGCCCATGCTCAGTATCACCGTCCGTGCCTGAACGGCAATGTACCCGTTCTTTCCTGCCGCATATATTGTTTTGATTCCGGTCTCACTCTCGGTGTGAATGTCAAGCACCGTGGTATCCGTCATATATGGCACTCCCAGCTCCTGTACTCTGTTCACGAAGCGGGCGGCATACTCGGGACCTGACAGCGTCTGGCCGAAGCGCGTCAGTCCGAAGCCGTCATGGATGCATTGACGCAGGATACCGCCAAGCATATGCTCTCTCTCCAAAATCAATATGTCCCTTATACCATTCTCGTACAATCTCACCGCTGCCGCCAGCCCGGCGGGTCCGCCTCCGATTATTACAACATCCTTTCTTTGCATGTTTCCTCCTGCCTCACTGCACCTTGCCCGTAAACATCCACGAACCCTTATGCGAATATACGATATCCTCGGGCTTTAGTCCCAGCTCCTCCTCAATCATCCGCGTGATTCTGGTCTCACAGTATCCGCCCTGACATCTGCCCATGGTAGCTCTCGTCCTGTTCTTGATGGCAGTAAGAGTATGCACTCCCAACGGATTGTGGATGGCTTCCAGTATCTCGGCTCTCGTCACCGTCTCGCATCGGCAGATGATCTCACCGTAATCAGGATTCTCTCTCACCGCAGCCGCCTGCTCCTCATGCGACATCTGATAAAATCTTCTGGATCTGATACGCAGCGGATTGTAGTCCTTGCGCTCCTTCGGCTGCTCCCTCTCGCACAGGAGCTTCACTGCTCTGCGCGCCAGTGGCAGAGCGCATGTCACTCCGGGGGATTCTATACCTACGAGGTTGACTGTATGAGGATGTGCGTCATCCGACTCCAGCAGGAAGTCCAATATCTCTCCGGTCTTAGGATCATATCGTTTCCATCGTATGCCGGCAAAGTTGCGGATAAAGTAATCCCTCTTCATCTGTTTGAACATCATGCTGCCGGCTCTGAACAGTCCGTCCAGATGCTCCCGGGTACATTTATAATCTTCAGGATCCTCCGTGATATAGGAGTCCGGCCCCACCAGAATATTTCCGTCTATGGTGGGCGTCGCATGCGTAGAAAAGCCGCCGTTGTCGTTGGGCGCCGGATATACCGGAGTGTGCAGAAATCTTCCGGCCTTTTTGTCGAGTACATAGTACTCTCCCTTGAAGCCCTTCACCGGATAGCTTGGGTATCCCAGCATCCCGGAGATATCCGAAGAAAATGCACCTGCGCAGTTGATCACCCACTTCGTCACAAATACTCCTCTGCCTGTGGTAATCAGATACATACCGTTTCTGCGTTGTATGCCCTGCACTCTCTCGCCGAAATGAAACTGCACGCCGTTCACGGCCGCACATTCTGCAAGCGCGATAGTGTACTCCATGGGGTCAAGGATACCCGAGGACGGCACATGCAGCGCAAACTCGCCGCCTGCATTGGGTTCTATGCTTTCGATCTCCGCCTTGTCGATGATGCGCATCCCCTTTACACCGTTTTGCTCGCCGATGCCTTTGTATTTCAGGATGTTCTTCATGTCATGATCGTCAAAGCCCACAACCAGCTTGCCGGTTCTGCGAAAGGGCACTGAAAGCTCCTCGGCCACTTTGTTGAACTCCTCATTGCCCTCTACGGCACACTCGGCCTTCAGCGTGCCGGGCTTGTATGTAAACCCGGCATGGCACATACCTGTGTTGCGGCTCGAGTTGCCGGTAGCAACATCAAGCTCCTTCTCCAGCACGGCGATGTCCAGCGCATAGCGCGAAAGTTCTCTGGCCACAGCCGAGCCCACTACGCCTGCACCGATGATCACCACATCATATTTCTGCATGTCTGCCTTCCTCCGCGATCTAATACATTCAAAGCACTGGTATAGCTGTGTCTTTTTATTCGAACAATCTGTTCTGATGACATTCTAAGACATAGACAAGATGCATTCAAATTGATATAACCTTTTTATATGTAAGTTTAACTAACATAGCAATGGCCCTGCAAACCGTCACGGTTCACACAGCTGATTTGACTACGCCCAGCATTAAACGAACTGATGACATTTCTGGCGCCATAAAGGCGTTTAGTGTAACTTTTTTACAGAGTTCACACTAAAGGGGGACAGACGCATGGATCTTCGTCAGACTGAATATATACTGGCAATAAATGAAGAAAAATCCATCACCCGTGCGGCAGAGCGCCTCTTTATCACACAGTCCGCACTAAACCAGCAACTGGGCAAGCTGGAGGCGGAGCTCGGCACGCCTCTTTTTGAGCGCAACCGTTCGGCCTGGAAGCCTACCGCTGCAGGAGAGATTTATATACAGATGGGTATGGAGATGCTGCGGATGCGCAAGAGCGCCTACGAGGAGATCCGTGATCTTTCCGATGCCAGATGCCGTGAAATTCATATCGGCCTCATCCCGGAAAGAGGAGTCGATATGTTCACCGCGCTGTATCCGCGCTTTCACCGTGCATTTCCGGATGCTGTGCTGGAGCCCGAGGAGATGAATGTAGCGGCCATACGGCGCAATATCTCTGCGGGCAAGCTGGATCTGGGGCTGTGCACACTCGAGGAATCTCAGAAGGACGATAACATATACCATCATATGTGTACGGAGGATATACTGCTGGCTGTTCCGAAGAAAATGTATGATGCTGCGCCCGTTCCGGCAGGAGCATCATCGCCCGACACGCCGGAAGCATCAGACGCTGCTGTCCTGCAGCATTTTGGCGATCTGCCCTTCATCCTCATGCGTGACAGCTCCACGCTGCACATGATAGAGACGCGGCTGCTGCAAAGTGCGGACATCTGTCCCAAGGTGCTGTTTACCACATCAAGCAACCTCAGCAAATACCGCATCGTCAGCTCAGGGCTGGGCTGCGCCTTCATACCGCGTGTATTTGCCGCTCCCAATCCCGAGGTGACCTATATCCGGCTTCCCAGCCGTCCGGCATGGGAGGTGACCCTGTGTACACAGAAGGATGCGTATATCACACGCGCCGAGGAGTACTTCATAGACCTTTGCAGAGCCTACTGGTCGGAGAAGATGGGAATGATTGTATAGGCTCAGGTATAGCCAATTAACGGGGCATTATCGGGAATAATGTATTATGATATAAATGTATGGAGATAGATCTGCCGGCCGACGCAGAAGAAACAGGGAAACAGCTGTCTTTTTGACGGTATAACGGAGGAAAAACAATGAAAAAAGCAAAAAAAATCGTACTTATCTCATCAGGCACGGTTCTCGCCGTTTTGCTCGCCGCTGCAGGTGCATTTACCGGAGTATATTCTACCCGATTCCAAACCATCAACAGCATAAAGAAACTGTCAGACTATGACGACGGATACAACCTTTACCGTATGGATGTAAAGTACGATTACAGCATTGACGATGTGATAAATTACGGTATCACCGACAATCAGACGATAACGGATGCAATTTTAAACGAGGTTCTACCTTTCCTTCCGGTGCACATCAAAACACCCGACTTCGGCTGTACAGCATTTACGCTGACGGACACCGACGGCGATGTCCATATGGGAAGAAATTACGATTTTAAATACAACACCTCGGCGATGCTTGTTTATTGTACCCCGAAGAACGGTTATAAATCAGTCGCTTTTGCGGCACTCGACAATGTTTCGGCGAATGTTCCGGACGAAAACATGAAAAAGAAGCTTGCAAGCCTGACTGCTCCGTTCATCTGCCTTGACGGACTGAATGAAAAAGGCGTATCCATTGCGGTTCTTACGCTTGACAGCGATCCAGTCCATCAGAGCACCGGAAAACCTGTCATCGCGACAACCCTCGCGATCCGTTTAGTGCTGGATAGAGCGGCAACCACGCAGGAGGCGGTGGAGCTTCTCAAGCAATATGATATGTTTGCTTCAAGCGGCAGGGATTATCACTTCTATATCACCGACTCCACAGGCGACGGCAGAGTAGTAGAATATGACTGCGAGAGCGAAACACGGGAGCTTATCGCAACTCCGATAAATGCTATAACAAACTTTTACGGCCTGTACAAAGAAAAGGTTCTGCCAAATCAGAAAAACGGAATCTACGGCCACGGAAAAGAGCGCTATGACGCCGTATTGGATATATTTGAACAGCAAAGCGGAAAGCATGATGACGATACCGTTTGGGCTGCGCTGAAGGCTTCCTCACAGGAGCCGAACCCCGAAAGCATTACAAGCAACACGCAATGGTCGATAGCGTACAATAATACGGATCTGACAGCAGATATTGTTATCCATCGCAACTGGAATGATGTCACACACTATGAGCTGACGACAAACGAA
>CAVIJY010000048.1:0-6793 GCA_963643215.1 Lachnospiraceae bacterium
AGAGAGCTTGATCTGTATGCGAATGTCCGCCCCGTGAAGGTGGAGAGCGAGGGCATAGACTGGGCATTCTTCAGGGAGAACACAGAGGGTGAATATACGCTGGGCAGTCAGGGCATAGAGATGCCGGAGCTGCTGACGATGGACTTTAAGGTCATCACAAATGCCGGAACACGCCGCATATGCCGCGCGGCATGCGAATATGCCATCGCCCACGGAAAGACCAGGATACATATAGTCACAAAGGCCAATATCATGAAAAAGACGGACGGAAGCTTCTCCGAGATATGCCATGAGGTGGTCGACAGCTATCCGGGTCTTACGGCGGATGACTACTATATCGATATCATGACGGCAAAGCTTCTTGAAAAAGATACAAGAAAGAATCTGGAAGTATTTGTACTTCCGAATCTATATGGTGATATAATAACCGATGAGGCTGCTCAGATACAGGGCGGTGTCGGAACCGCAGGAAGCGCCAATATAGGAGACCGGTATGCCTTCTTTGAGGCCATACACGGAACCGCGCCCGCGCTTATCGCGCAGGGGCTCGGCAGCTATGCCAACCCCATGAGCATACTCAAGGCTGCAGCCATGATGCTCAGTCACATCGGATATACCGAGAAGTCTGACAGGCTGGAGAGGATACTCGAAAAGGTGAATCTTGCATTTCAACCGGAGGCTGCCGCAAAGGAGAGATCCTACGCAGGAGGCTTCACCGGAGGACGGGACGGGATCACCACCAATGAATTCTGTGATCATATCATAGGGATGCTTGGCTGCTGAGGGCAGGAGATCTCTGTGAGGGATCATACCGTTGACCGATGCATATCAGCTATACAACCATAGAAAACACCAGAACGGCGGGAGCACAGCCCCGCCGATTTGGCGTATACTGAAGCGGGAGCTGCTGAGGGCGGCAGACCCCGCGATACCGAACAAAACAGCAGGAGAGCATGCGGCAGATAAGGAGCACGAATCAATATGGAGCGAGAGGTACTTGAGTGGAATTCGATGATACGCCCGGCTGACGAGGCTGCGCGCAGATCCTGCAAGAGCGCATGGGATCACATATCAAAGCCGCTTGACGGTCTGGGAGAGCTGGAGACCATAGTCACCCGCATAGCGGCATTGACGGGAGATACAGATGTTGATATCTCAAGGAGAGCTCTGGTAATATTCTGTGCGGACAATGGTATAGTGGAGGAGGGCGTGTCACAGTCCGACTCGTCAGTGACGGCTCTGGTGGCTGCAGAGATGGCGAAGGAGCGCACCAGCGTATGCCTGATGGCGAAAAACGCCCGTATGGACATATATACCGTGGATATGGGTATGAAAACTCATGTGCCGGGAGTAAGGGACATGCACATCGCGGACGGAACAGCCAATATCACCAAAGGACCGGCGATGAGCCGCGAGCAGGCCATCCGCTCGATAGGATGCGGAATACAGCTGGCGAAGGAATGCAGGGACAGAGGCTGCAGGATACTGGCTCAGGGAGAGATGGGGATAGCCAATACCAGCACGGCAGCGGCTGTATCGGCTGTGATGCTCGGACTCTCACCGGAGGATGTGACGGGACGCGGAGCCGGGCTGTCTGATGCGGGTCTTGAAAGGAAAAAGCAGGCCATCGCCAAAGCTATAGATATCAACAGGCCTGATCCGAAGGACGGGATAGATGTTCTGTCCAAGGTGGGCGGATTTGACATAGCCGGCATGGCAGGGCTTATCATAGGCGGAGCGATATACCGGATACCGGTGGTTCTCGACGGTGTGATCAGCATGGCGGCAGCGCTTGTGGCGGCAGCGGTATGTCCTGATTGCGTGCAGGCCATGATCGCCAGCCATTCGGGCGCGGAGCCGGCCATGAAGGCCGGGCTTGAGAGGCTCGGGCTGACGCCGATCATATACGCGGGGATGAAGCTGGGCGAGGGCACAGGCGCGGTATGCCTGATCCCGATCATAGATATGGCGTTGGCAGTGTACGATGATGCCGGCAAGTTCACGGAAAGCGGAGTAGAGCAGTACACGCCGCAGGCATAGGCAGACGACGGCAATCGGTACAGGAAGATGATCATACTACTTACAGGCGGCTCAGGCTGCGGAAAAAGCTCCTTTGCGGAGAAGATATGCATGGCACATGCCATGCCGAGATACTATATAGCCGCCATGCAGCCATTCGGCAGTGACGGTCTGCAGAAGATAGACAGGCACAGGGCCATGCGCAGCGGCAAGGGATTTGAGACATTTGAAAGATATACGGATCTGGAGTATCTGCAGCTGCCCGCTGCAGGCGGAACCGCGCTTCTCGAGTGTATATGCAATCTGACTGCCAATGAGATGTTTGATGAAAACGGAGATGTCTTTGATCCGAGAGAGCGGGTGCTGGCCGGAGTCGAGGCACTTGAGCGGCAGTGTTCCGTCGTGGTCGTGGTAACCAATGATGTGGGCAGCGACGGCTGCGCATATGATGAGACCACATGCAGATATATAGAATATGTCGGAGATATCAACCGCAGACTGGCGCAAAGGGCAGATGTGGTGCTGGAGCTGGTATGCGGCATCCCCATAGAGATAAAAGGAACCGTGGCAATGACGGGAGTTGCACAGTAGGATCGGACAGTATATATGAAAACAGCAATAAACTCTTTGATAACAGCATTTCAGATGTTTTCGGTCATCCCCATGCCGGACATAGAATACGATGAAAAGAACATGCGCTACATGCTTTCGTGGCTGCCGTTGATAGGCGCAGTCATCGGAGCGGTCATGTGGATATGGGAGATAGCCGCGCAGCAGCTTCTACTCGGAAACCTTGCCCGAGCGGCAGGCCTTGCGGTGATCCCGGTCATCATATCAGGCGGTATCCATATGGACGGATTCTGTGATACCGTCGATGCCCTGTCAAGCCACGCACTGCCTGAAAAGAAAAGGCAGATATTGAAGGATTCCAATGCGGGCGCCTTCGCGGTGATAGCAATGACCACATATATGGTGATATATGTTGCCGCATGCTCCGAGCTTGCTGTGAGGTCGAAGACAGCCGCGTTTCTGGGACTGCACCAGATGCTGGCGAGATGCCTTGGAAGCTATGCAAGCCTGAAGTTTCCGTCATCCTCGCAGCATGGGATGCAGTATACATTTCAGAAGGCAGCAGATACAAATGCTGTCATTCCCGTATATGTGTGGACATGCGTCATAGTCGGGTGCATGCTGGTGCTGGCGCCGCTGTGCGCGATGCTGTGTACCTCGGCAGGCTTTTTGTGCCTGGCATATCTGAAAAGCATGGCCCAGCGTGAATTTGAGGGAATGTCAGGAGATCTGGCAGGATGGCTGATCACGGTTTCATCGCTCGTCATGCTGCTGGTATACGCTCTGTGCGGAAACACCATGTGAGGCTTTTTGACTGGCAGCAGAGATCCGGCGGCAGGAACCCGGCGGCAGAGACTCAGCGGCAGGAGTCCGGCAGCAGAGACTCAGCGGCAGGAGCCCGGCTGCGGATCAGATGCAGCGGCAGGATCATATCAAAGGAGAATACGGCATGATATTGATAGTGGGAGCAGAGAGCTCCGGGAAGCGCGAGCTGGCGGTATCCATGGGATATGAGGATCGGGAGATCGCCGACGGCATATGGGATGAGAGTCCGGTTCTGTACCATCTGGAGAGTATGATATTTTCTGCCGTACACTCACAGGAGTATGACAGGACTGCCTGGCTTGAAAGACTCAGAGCCAAGTCTGTGATCATATGCAATGAGGTCGGAAGCGGCGTGATCCCTGTGGAGCGGTGGGAGAGACTGGCAAGAGAGGAGACAGGCCGTATGTGTACCGCGCTTGCCAAAGAGGCTGACACCGTAGTGCGCATGGTATGCGGTATCCCGACGGTATTGAAGGGAACGCTCTGAGCAGGCGGAGCGCAGACGGCACGGCTTACTTACAGATGCGAAGGAGCTGTATATGCAGGTGGTGATGATCAGACATTCGAAGACGCCCGGCAACGAGGAGCATAAATACATCGGACGCACGGACCAGATGCTGAGTGAAAACGGAATAAGGCTCGCGGAGTCCATGGCGGAAGAGTATGCCAAAGAGCTGGGGGATGTAGCCGAGGTATATGTGACCTCGCTGAAGAGAACACAGCAGACTGCACGGATACTCTTTCCGAAGGCCGGACAGATAGTGATAAACGGGCTTCGGGAGATGGACTTCGGAGACTTTGAGGGTAAAAATGCAGACCAGATGGCGGATGATCCGCAGTACAGAGCCTGGGTGGACGGTATGTGCACAGGGACATGTCCGGGCGGAGAGCAAAGAGGGGCGTTCTCCGCGAGAGTCTGCAATGAGTTCGCAAGAATCATGCGCGAGCACAAGGGCAGCGATGATACTGTTGTGATGGTGCTGCACGGCGGAACCATCATGAGTATAGGCGAGAGATATGTATCGCCGAAGAGAAACTTTTATGACAGCTATTTCAAAAACTGTCAGGGAGTCAGATTTGATGTAAGATGGAACGAGGACGAGATTCAACTGATCAATGAAAGGACGATAGGAGAGACACTATGAATACACGCAGCATGACAATCGACGCATATCTGGATGTGTTTGGAAGCAAGGAGCCGGTGCCCGGCGGCGGCGGAGCCACGGCTGTGATCGGGGCTCTGGCATGCTCCGCATGCATCATGGTCTGCTCGCTTACGCTCGGAAAGCGCAAGTATGCAGACATCGAGGAGGAAGTAAAGGCTGTTGAGAGCCGCATGGTCAAGGCGCGGGAGGAGTTTCTGAGACTGGCCGACGCAGATGCCGAGGCATTTGAGCCGCTGTCACAGGCATATAAGCGCAAGGATATAACTGATGAAGAGATGGACGCACTGCTTGAGAATGCAGGAAATGTGCCGCTTCGGATGCTTGAGCTTGCGGTCGAGATCCTTCCCGATATCAAATACATGGAAAAGAACGGAAGCACCCTTGCAGTCTCGGATGCACAGTGTGCGGCAAGCATGATACAGAGCGTGGTTACAAACGGCAATATTCTGACATTATGCAATGTAAAGCTCATGAAGGGGCAGGAGAGAATCGACAGGATGGAATCAAAAATCGCACAACTCCTTGCACAGTACAAGGCTTTTTTGATAAAATAATTCGGTCTCATACAGATATGCCGACAGACTGAATATGAAAAAATATGCAAGATTCGCAGGAATTGCGGGGCTTTTGATAGCTGCGGCTGTGTACGCGATGCAGTCGGCAGGATATCTGAGACTCGAATCATCAAAGAGCGCCGCAGAGCTTCAGGAGACGGCGGGCGCTGCTTCGGAGACGACGGGAGTCGCTTCGGAAACCGCAGGAACTGCTTCGGAGACCGCGGCGGATGGCGGCGCAGATACGGACAGGTCATCAGCCTTAAGAGATGTCGTGTCCGAGACGGATCAGCCCATGATCATGGTTCATGTGTGCGGATATGTGGCCAGCCCCGGAGTGTACGAGCTGCACGAGGGCGCAAGAGTCTATGAGGCCATAGATGCCGCAGGCGGATATGTCGAGGAGGCAGACCAGTCATATATGAATCTGGCGGCAGAGCTGACCGACGGCATGAAGATATATGTGCCCGGGATCGGGGAAGAGTATACGGCAGGAGCTTCTGAACTGAGCTCGTATATGCCCGGCAGCGGGACTGCCGAAACAGCGGCCGGGAAGGTCAATATCAATACGGCTGACGCGGCGGCGCTGCAGACATTGCCGGGGATCGGACCGTCAAGAGCTGCAGATATCATAGCCTACAGGGAGAAGAACGGCGCCTTTGCCGGCATAGAGGATATCATGAAGGTGCCGGGTATAAAGAATGCCGCGTTTGCAAAGCTGGAGGATATGATAACGACTAGATAGACCATGATGGCGATGACACAGAACGATGTGTCGATATATACGGAGTCGAGGTAGGGATTATGCTGAAAGCACTGGTTGTAGATGATGAAAAGCTGATCGTAAAGGGGATAAAGTTCAGTCTGGAGCAGGACGGATATCAGGTGGACTGCGCATATGACGGCGAGAGCGCCCTTGAGATGGCCAAAAAGACAGAATATGATGTAGTGCTTCTGGATCTGATGCTTCCCAATATGGACGGGCTTCAGGTATGCCAGGCCATAAGAGAATTCTCATCCATGCCCATCATCATGGTGACGGCCAAGGACTCGGATATGGACAAGATACTCGGACTGGAGTACGGAGCGGATGATTACATCACAAAGCCGTTCAATATTCTGGAGGTCAAGGCGCGTATCAAGGCCATACAAAGACGCGATGCCAAGAGCAAGGCGGCCAAGGAGGCGGACAGCTCGAGGATCTCTGCGGGAGAGCTGGAGATAAACACGGATTCGAGGACGGTGAAGGCATCCGGAAGAGACATAGAGCTCACGGCCAAGGAGTTTGACATACTGATGCTCATGGCTTCCAATCCTGACAAGGTATACAGCCGGGATCAGCTTCTGAAGCTGATCTGGGGCGACAAGGTCAAGGAAGAAAGTGATGAGAGAACTGTAGATGTGCATGTCAGACGGCTCCGGGAGAAGATAGAGCCTGTGCCGAGCACACCGACATATATTCACACGAAATGGGGCGTCGGATACTATTTCAGTGTCAACAACAAGATAGGCAGATAAGCATACAGCTTTGGACATGCAGAATGTGCGCAGATGATTATATACGCATGTTTCTGCATGTCCGACATTATAGGGATACAGGCAGCGGTTGAATGCACAGCTCACGGTACGCATTACAGAAAATGGCAGTGAGCCGCAGAG
>CAVIJY010000048.1:6848-12709 GCA_963643215.1 Lachnospiraceae bacterium
GATATGAACGGAAAGGACACCTATATCATACCTTCTGAGAACGCGATCGGAGAGATCAGGGTAGGATACGAGGCTGTGGCGGTCATCGCCGGTATCGCAGCGACCGAAACTGATGGGGTGGCCTCCATGGCAGGAGGAATCACGGCAGATCTGGTCGGACGCCTTGGAATGAGCACACTCTCCAAGGGAGTGAAGATAGAGGTGGATGACAAGAATGTGCTGGTTGATCTGTCACTGAACATCAGGACGGGATACGGTATGAAAGAGGTATGCGAGGATGTTCAGGACAAGGTGAAAACCGCAGTAGAGAACATGACCGGGCTGAATGTGGTCCGTGTCAATATCAAAGTGGCCGGAGTTAATTTAGGCTGAGAAAAGACAGGTGAGAATCATGGCAAAAACAAAGATAGACATCGTCTCGGGATTTCTCGGGGCGGGAAAAACAACATTCATCAAGATGCTGCTGGAAAGAGCCATCAAGGATGAGCAGGTAGTGCTGATAGAGAACGAGTTCGGCGAGATCGGCATAGACGGAGGCTTCCTGAAGGATACCGGCATAGAGATCAAGGAGATGAGCCAGGGCTGCATATGCTGCTCTCTGGTCGGAGACTTCGCGGCATCTCTCAAGGAGATACTGACCACCTACAAGCCGGACAGAATCATCATAGAGCCCAGCGGCGTAGGCAAGCTGTCGGATGTAATGAAGGCTATCGCCGGAGTAGAGGAGGAGCTGGGAGTCGAGAGCAATTCCGCAGTCACCATAGTGGATGCGAAGAAGACAAAGCTCTATGCAAGAAACTTCGGCGAGTTCTTCGACAATCAGATTCAGTTCGCCACTACGGTGGTTATGAGTCGTACAGATATAGCTTCGGCAGAGACCGTAGAGGCAGCTCTGGAGATCATCCGAGGACTGAATCCCACGGCTGCGATCGTCACAACGCCTCTGAAGGATCTTCCGGCAGAGAGGCTTCTTGAGATACTCGAAAGCCCGGTTGACCTGAAGACGGAGCTTCTGGCTCAGGTGAAGGACGGCGAGAGCCCGGAGGAGCACGAGCATCACCATCACCATCATCACCACGACCACGACGGGCACGAGTGCTGCGGACACGACGGCGAAGAGCATGAGCATCACCACGACCACGACGGACACGAGTGCTGCGGACATGGCGATGAGGAGCATGAGCATCATCACGATCATGACGAACACGAGTGCTGCGGACATGACGGCGAGGAGCATGAGCATCACCACCATCATCACGATCACGGATGCAGCTGCGGACATGACCATGACGCAGATGAGATATTCGAGAGCTGGGGCATAGAAAATGCGCCGGCCATGACACAGGCAGAGCTTGAGGCATTCCTTGAGAAGCTGAGCGATGATGATTTCGGAGTCGTTCTCAGAGCAAAGGGCATGGTGAAGAATGCGGAGGGCGACGACTGGCTGCACTTCGACATGGTTCCGGAAGAGACAGAGATCAGGCACGGTGCGCCGGATCTGACAGGCAAGCTTTGTGTCATAGGGGCACAGCTCAAGCACGAGCTGCTTGACAGGGAGTTCGGACGCTGATATCCGAAAGCATACGAAGATGAAGCGATAAGGAGTATGGAGCATTATGCCGGAAGATGAAAATTTTGACGGAAAACCGGTTTTTCTGATAAACGGATTTCTTGATGCGGGGAAGACACGATTCTTAAAATTCACCATGCAGCAGGAGTATTTTCAGACCGACGGTGAGACGCTCCTCATCCTCTGCGAGGAGGGCGAGGAGGAATATCCGGAGGAGCTGCTCAAAAGCACGCATACGACGGTTGTGAGGGTAGACAAGCCTGAGGAGATGACAAAGCAGAATCTGGCCAGGGCAGATGCTGTATATGATCCCGAGAGAGTCATCATAGAGTGGAACGGCATGTGGCCGCAGGACAATCTGGTGCTTCCGGACAGCTGGTTCATGAATCAGGTAATCACCATCAACGATACTACGATGCTGCAGACATATCTGAACAATCTCAAGCCCCTGATGGGGCAGATGCTGAGATACTCGGAGCTGGTTATCAACAATCGCGCCGATGATATCCCGGAGGATACACTGAGTAAATACATGCTCAGCCTCAAGGCGATGGCCAGAAACGGGGAGATCATATTCGAGGGCGCGCAGGGAGAGATACGCGGAGATTTCAACATCGAACTGCCGTATGACATCAATGCAGATACGCTGAAGATAGCAAACGATGACTTCGGCATCTTTTATCTGGACGCAATGGACAGACCCGACAGATATGCCGGAAAACGGGCAGAGTATGTCGGACAGGTGCTCCGGCCGGAAGAGCTGGGACCGGGCGTGCTGGTCGTAGGAAGGATGTGCATGACCTGCTGCGAGGCAGATATGCAGTTTCTGGGACCGGTGGTGCGATTCAAGGGGGCCTCGGGCTTTCAGAACGGAGACTGGGTCAAGGTCAAGGGAGTGATAAAGGCGGAGGAGCTGGAGGAATACGGCGGCCCCGGCGCCGTGATCTATGCCGAGGAGATAGTCAGAACAAGCCCTGTCAAGGGAGTTGTATCGTTTTGACACTGTAACCAAAGAACAAAAGGCTGCATCACTGTCGGTTTTAAACTGGCGGCGATGCAGCCTTTTTTGATGCGCCGCGCTCCCGGCGGCATACACTTCTAAAGGGTGCAAGTCCAGAATCCGCCCGGGACACTGACAGATATTCCGCGGGATCGGTCATGTATTTGCGGACAAGATAAAGCCTTGCCGGCATCCGACTGTGCTCAGGGCGATCACTCCATGGCGTGGAATTCATCTATATATTCCAGAAGCTCGGGAGCCATGTTCTCGTGCCAGTTGCCCTCCTTGATGAGATGAGCGGCTGCGAGAGCCATGAGGCATCGCTCAGGATCTGTGAGCTTGTGCTCCTGTCTGACATAGAAAGAAAAGTAGCTGTATACCGGATCCTTCACCCGGAGATAGCAGATGCCGTCACGGAAGGAGCTGATAGAGCCGCTTGTCAGCATGATGCCAAGCCCGGATCTGCAATAATGCTGCATGATATCGGCAGAACTCAGTTCAAAAACCGCAGTCGGGACAAAGTCAGCCCGGCGTAGCATAAGCTGGGATATATCGTGTATGATTCCCGCGCGCTTGCTCGGGAGGATGAACACCTCGTCCCTGAGCATATTTATATCTATGACAGGAAAATCGCCGAGAGCACGTTCATGGTAGGCGAGCCTGTGAAATGAAGGCACGCATACCATAGACTCTCTTCGTATCAGGGGATATTTGGTCATACCCTCGATCTGCTCGTCGGGATCAAGAGAGCAGGCAATACACATCTGCGCGATGCCGTTATCCACCTTTTTTATGATCTCACTTGAGGTTCCCGTCAGCACATCGAGCTGTACATCGGGGAATAGCGTGATAAACGGCATGATACAGGCACGCATCACATCCATGCCGAAGTGCGCGGTCACGGCAGCGGTGGTTGTCACACAGTAGTGAGAGCTGAGCGCCCGGATGGAGTCTCTCATCTTGCGATCCAGCATCAGCATCTGCTTGGCTGCCTTGAGATACACCTGCCCTGCATCGGTGAGATATATCTTGCGCTTTTTCTGCACGAAAAGCCGGCACTGCGTCTCACCGTCAAGCTTGGAGATATATTTGCTTATGGACGGCTGCGACACGCCGCATTCTCTTGCCGCCTCCGAGAACGAATGTGTCTCGGCTATCCTTATAAAGTATTTAAGTTGTTCAAGATTGGTATTCAGATTCATGACCTAAAGATTGTACCAGATTCAGACCTGTTATTCCATAGCCAAACAACATATCTCGGATAAATAAGATGTAATTGTTTTTTAAATATTTTGATGGATAATTGTGATAATGGCTGTGTACAAAATGCTCATCATGCTGCAAAGAAAAGCGTACTCGATTGTATAATGCATACAAAAACGGGGTGCAACAGGAAAACCAAGCCGGGACAACACGAAAGAAGAGTCGTCGGGATGTATGCATCATATGCTATGTTTTGCAACAAAAACAGAGCAGCCGCAGGTATATAAGCACGGCGGTGCGCAGCCATGAAGGAAAGGAGAGGAATATGCTGAACAAGGGTATCAAGATCAGATGGGTCACGACGACTACATTTGAGGTGGTGCTGCCGAGCGGAAAGGTGATTTTGTTTGATCCGTGGGTAGGCAGCGAGACAGAGGAATTTATGGGTCCGGGCAGAAAACATGAGATAGAGACAAAGCTCGAGGACATATCCGGTGCGGACTGGATATTCATATCCCATGCGCATTTTGACCATTGCGCGGATGTTACAACCATCAACAGAAGATTCATGGAGGGTACGAACGGAGGAAGAATATTCATGCCTGCTCTGTCAGCATACAAGCTGGCTCTGCACTATGATGTTCCGTTCAGAGATATCCTTCCGGTATATCCGAACGAGACATTTGACTTTGACGAGTTTACCATCACGGCGCTTCCGTGCCGTCACAGAGGAGATCCGGTGGCGCCCTCGGAGAGCCGCAGAAAGGCGCTGGAAAGAGGACAGACCGAGGAGATGTCGGAACTCGGGGATATCGGCAATCTGGACGAGATAGACTGGGCGGTGACCATCAAGGAGAACAACATACGCTTCATGGTTCTCGCGGGGGGACTCTATCATTTCAACAACACCCCTGAGTTCTGCCGGACATTTAACCCGATGTTCGTGACGAGACAGGTATCGAATATCATAGCCAAGGATCCTCAGACATACGCCAAGTACTGCCATATGTTCCATGCTCCGTTTGTGTTCCCGTCACATCATGATCTGGGAATATACAAGTCCTACAAGGAGTATGCCCCGTTCTTCAAGGCGGTGAATGAAGAGCTGGAGAAGATGGGCTCCATCACGAGGGTTTTGGATACGGAAAGAGGCAAATGGTACGAGATAGGCGGATATCTGGAGCTGAAGTGAGATGGTCCGGCAGAAAGGATAATATATGTTAAAAAGCGGAATAGGCATTAAATGGATAGCAACCACGACATTTGAGATAAGACTTCCCAGCGGCAGGATCATACTGTTTGACCCGTGGCTGGGCAGGGACGGAAAGATAAAGGATGATGTTCTTGAGACAACCATAGACGATATAGACGGTGCGGACTGGATGTTCATATCGCATTCTCACGGAGATCACTGCGCCGCGGTTCAGCAGATCAATGAGAAGTTCATGGAGGGAACGAACGGCGGAAGGATCTATATGCCGGCACTGTCGGCCTACAATATAGCCAAAAAGTACGATGTTCCGTTCCGAGATGTGCTCCCGGTATATCCCTATGAGACATTTGACTTTGATGAATTTACCATCACGGCGCTGCCGTGCCGTCACAGAGGAGATCCGACGCCGCCGTCGGAGGGACACAAGATGATGGCTCAAAGAGGAGTCACCGACGAGCTGGATATACAGCTGGGAGATATCGGCAATCTGGACGAGCTGGACTGGGCGGTGACGCTGAAGGAGGACAATATCCGATTCATGGTGCTCGGAGGAGGCCTGTATCACTTCAACAACACACCGAACTTCTGCAAAAAGTTCAATCCGCTCTTTGTCACACGCCAGATCTCCAATATTCTTGCAAAGGATCCGGTGACATTTGCCAAATACTGCGATATGTATCATGCTCCGTTTGTATTTCCGTCGCATCATGACCTCGGCATATATCCGACCTACAAGGACTACACGCCCTTCATCGAGCAGGTAAACGAGGAGCTAAGAAAGATGGGATCCGGCACCGTTCTGGTGAATACGGAGAGAGGAAGATGGTATGAGATAGGCGCGTATCTCAAGGAAGCGTGACGCGCATAGTATATAC
>CAVIJY010000049.1:0-4565 GCA_963643215.1 Lachnospiraceae bacterium
AGGATATACTTGACGGAAGATTTCAGGATTCACGCAGGAAGCTCTGAGAGGGCACAGCGCAGGCAGTCTGATGAGAGGGCATGAAGCAGCCGGTTCCTGAAGGAGCGGAGCTCGTGCGGATCTGGCAGGGCAGATCATCGGCATTCCGGTTACTCGGATTGTTTCGTGCTTCGCACTCCCACTGTAACCAATATCGAATATCGGAGGAAACATACATGAAGATCATCGTAACGGGAGGCGCCGGATTTATCGGCGGCAACTATGTGCTCTATGCGGTAAACAAATATCCGGAAGATGAGATCATCAATCTGGACAAGCTTACATACGCGGGCAATCTTGAGACGCTCAAATCGGTTGAGAACAGGCCGAACTATCACTTTGTGAGAGGCGACATCGCAGATCGTGAGTTCGTATTCAATCTCTTTGAGGAGATGAAGCCTGATGTGGTCATAAACTTCGCGGCGGAGAGCCATGTCGACAGATCCATCACGGATCCGGAGGTATTTGTACGGACCAATGTAGTAGGAACCACGACGCTTCTGGATGCCTGCAGGACCTTCGGCATAGGCCGCTATCATCAGGTCTCTACAGACGAGGTATACGGTGATCTGCCTCTGGAAAGGCCGGATCTGCTGTTTTCCGAGACAACGCCTATCCGCGCGTCAAGCCCGTATTCGGCGGCAAAGGCATCGGCGGATCTGTTCGTGCAGGCGTATAACAGGACATTTAAGCTGCCGACCAGCATTTCGCGCTGCTCGAACAACTACGGACCGTATCATTTCCCTGAGAAGCTGATACCGCTGGTTATATCCAGAGCTCTGGCTGATGAGAGCATCCCCGTATACGGCAAAGGGGAAAATGTCAGAGACTGGCTTTATGTCACCGATCATTGCAGGGCGATAGATCTGATCGTGCGCAAGGGCCGCGAGGGCGCGGTCTACAACATCGGCGGGCACAATGAGAAGTCGAATCTCGAGGTCGTTCAGACTATATTGAAGCATCTGAAAAAGCCGGAGAGCCTGATAAAGTTTGTGACGGACCGTCCGGGGCATGATCTTCGCTACGCCATGGATCCGACGAAGATCATAAACGAGCTTGGCTGGAAGCCGGAATACGACTTTGACAGCGGCATTGCGGCTACCATCAAGTGGTATCTGGAAAATGAAAGCTGGTGGAAGAATATCATCAGCGGCGAGTACACAAAGTATTTCGATAAGATGTATGGTGAGAGACTATGAGGATACTGATCACGGGAGCGAACGGGCAGCTGGGAACTGATCTGATGGCAGAGTGCGCAAAGCGCGGGATTCAGACCATAGGAACCGATGTCAGGGAGATGGACATCACGGATGCGGCCGCGGTAGAGAATGTCATGAGGCGCAGGATGCAGGAGACACCGTATGACGCGGTCATACACTGCGCGGCATATGTGGCCGTGGACAAGGCTGAGGACGAGCCGGAGCTGGTGCGCCGGGTCAATGCGGACGGAACCCGCAACATAGCCCGGATGTGCAGGGAGCTGGATGTGCCCGTGATGTATATAAGCACGGATTATGTGTTCGACGGAGAGGGCACGCAGCCGTGGAAGCCCGATGATACGGACAGGCACCCGCTGAATGTCTACGGACAGATGAAGTACGAGGGTGAGCTGGCTATAGAGGAGCTGACGGACAGATACTTCATCGTGCGGATCTCCTGGGTATTCGGTCTGCACGGCAACAACTTCGTCAAGACCATGCTTCGTCTGGGTCGGGAGAGAGGCGCGGTATCGGTAGTCAATGATCAGATAGGATCACCCACATACACGCCGGATCTTGCAAGGCTCCTTGTAGATATGATACAGACCGACCGCTATGGCAGATATCACGCATGCAATGAGGGCATCATCTCATGGTATGATTATGCATGCGAGATATTCAGACAGGCAGGGATGACCGAGGTAAGCGTGACACCGGTATCATCGGACGCATTTCCCAGCAAGGCAAAGCGACCGCACAACTCGCGCATGGATCTGAGCAAGCTGGATGAGGCCGGATTCAGACGGCTTCCAACATGGCGGGACGCTCTTGGCAGATATTTAAAGGAGCTGCAGGGGCAAAATGGCTGAGACCATGATGCAGACCGGCATGGGTGAGAGGAGCGGAGTCAGAGACCCGGCGCGGGAGCACGCAGCATGAGATGGCGGAGCATGAGACCCGGCGCAGGAGCGCGCAGCATGAGGCGGCGGATTATGAGACCGGGCGCTAAGGTATGAAGCATGAGGCGGAAGCTGCGATCTGACATCGGGGAGAGCTCATGAACATAGTATATGTGGCAAATGACAGATATGCGCAGCATCTGGCTGTGAGCATGTATTCGCTGTTTGACGCGAATATGGCGGCGGAGTGTGTGGATGTCTATGTGATATCGACCGGCATCACGGACGGCTCAAGAAAGAGGCTGGAGGGCATAGCCTCAGAGTTCGGGAGAACGCTGAGGATGCTTGATCTTTCTGATATCAGAGAGCGCTTCGGCTATGAGACACACTCGGGCAGATTCGATATCAGCGCCATGGGTCGCTTCTTTCTGGGAGATATACTGCCGCATGAGCAGAGATTTCTGTATCTGGACTGCGATACTGTGGTGTGCACATCGCTGGAGAGGCTGTATGACAAGGATCTGAAGGGAAATATCTGCGGAGCGGTCATGGAGCCGACGATCTATGCGCAGACAAAGGCTATGATAGGGCTCGAGCCTGATGATATGTATTTTAACTCAGGTGTGCTGCTGATAGACATGGACAGATGGCGCGGCGCCGGGATCGATAAGGCGCTGAGGGACTACTATCAGGGTATAAACGGCAGAAGTGCCTTCTGCGATCAGGATGCGATCAATGCCGTCCTGAAGGGGCGGATAATGCCGCTTCCGCCGAGATACAACTTTTTCAGCAATTACTACTACTATGACTATCAGTCGCTGGTGCGGCTGGACAAAAACTACGCGGGCTTTTCACAAAGAGCTTTCTGTCTGGCGAAGGCACATCCGGCGATAGTGCACTACGCTGGAGATGAGAGGCCGTGGATACGCGGCAGCCGCAATCCGTACGGACGGCTTTACAGGCAGTATCTGGCGCTGACACCATGGGCAGATGTGCCGCAGGAGACGGGGCGTGAGGGATACATGCTCGCATATCATGCCATGAATCTGGCGACGAGGGTCGCGCCGGGAGCGCGCAGGCTTGTCTCGAGGATATATGCACGCAGGCTGTACGGAGTCAGTGGTTAGTGGTTAGAGCTTAGAGCTTAGAGCTTAGAACTTAGTGAGTAGTGGTTAGTTGTCAGTTGTCAGTTGTCAGTGGGCAGTGGTTAGTGATCAGTGGTCAGTGGTTAGTGGTCAGTGAGGAGTGAGCAGTGGCTGGCGGGCAGGAAGGGATGCTTCCATGAAGACTGTATGCATCATAGTCAATTACAATGACGAGGGGAGGACGATAGCGCAGCTTGAGCGTACAAAGGGCTATCCGTGTCTTGACCGCATCATCGTCGTGGACAATGCCTCCGCCGATATATCACGCATTCGCCTGATTTCGTATATACGACATGATACAAGCGGAAAGTTGGAGCTGGTAGAGCGTGATACAAACGGCGGCTACGGCGCAGGCAATAACACCGGGCTCTCGCGTGCGGCGCAGCTGGGAGCGAGATATGCGCTTATAGCCAATCCTGATGCGAAGTTTTCGCAGGAGACCGCGGCGCAGCTGATAAGAATCATGGATCTGCACGATGAACTGGCCGTGATCGCGCCGGTGATGGTCATGCCGGACGCGCACGGCGATCAGCTAAAGCCCGGATCCTATGCCAACACTATCATGGCGCCGGTCGCGTGGCCGCTGCGTCCGTGGTGGAAGGAGCTGCTGGAGATGGGACCGCTGAGCAGGCGGATATTCAACTCTATCCTGCATTATCCCGAGGAATACTATCTGAAGAGGTATGCAGAAAAAAGCGGCGATAAAACGTCAGGCGTCAGTGACGGTAAGGCTGTCGATACAGATATCAGGGTATTGAGAAAAAAGGCCGGAATTCCGGGGAGAAGGAACAGCACCGGCGGCGCCGGGAAAGCATCGGCAAAGTCCGGGAAAGCATCGACGGAGTCCGGCAGCGCAGAATATGCGTCCTGCGTATATGTGGACGCGGTACCGGGATCGCTCCTGCTGGCGGATGTGGCGAAGGTTCGCGGCGTCGGAGGCTATGATGAGGAGATGTTTCTCTACGGAGAGGAGACGCTGCTGGCGAGACGCCTTGCGGACGCGGGGTATCGGACGGCGCTGTGCCTGACGCAGAGATATATCCACTGTCATACGGGAGAACTGCCCTCGATGAGAAGCCAGCTTGAGCGGGAGAAGAGCATGAAGTACTATATGAGCAGATACCTCGGCGCGGGTGAGCTGAAACAGAAGATTGCGGATGCATTTTTCTCGGTGATTCACGCACAGATGCGGCTGAGAGAGCTTGCGCAAATGAAGCTGACCTCATCAAAAAAGTGGAAGAGGGGAATGCTTGGGACGCATGGCAGACGCTGACAGATCTGCG
>CAVIJY010000049.1:4653-12533 GCA_963643215.1 Lachnospiraceae bacterium
GGTCAACCACGATGGATGATGCAAAAATAATTTCCGGTTCAGATATCTCCTCAGTTGTAAAAGAAATCAAATCGCTGATGGAGAGGGCACGCAGCCACATTGCGAGCCGGGTGAATACCGAGCTTCTTGAGACATACTGGAATATTGGTCGGGTTATATGCGAGTATGAGCAGACTGTACCGGAGCGGGCGGACTACGGGAAACAGACCCTGAAGGAATTATCAAGCGTTCTTACAAAAGAGCTCGGAAAAGGCTTTTCGAGAGCTAACATATATTACATGAGACAGTTTTATCTGACATACAAGATTTTCCAGTCAGTGACTGGAAAATTGACATGGACGCACTACTGCGAGCTTTTGTCCATATCTGATCCCGACAAGCGGAGCTTTTATGAAAAGGAAACCATCAACTCGGGCTGGTCGGTTCGAGAGATGAAACGACAGATTGCAACATCGCTCTATGAAAGACTGCTTCTGTCTGAGGGCAAGACGAATAAGGAGACGGTTCTTGCGCTGGCGCAAAAGGGAGTTGAGATGACAACGCCGAGCGACATCATCAAAGATCCGTATGTCTTTGAGTTTCTTGGTATTCCGGAGAACAAGCCTGTTCTGGAAAATGATCTGGAGGCTGCGCTTGTTGCACAGATCGAGAAGTTTCTGTTGGAGCTTGGCCGTGGTTTTATGTTCGTAGGTACACAGCAGAGAGTAACGCTTAACAATAACCATTACTATGTGGATATGGTATTCTATAACAAGCCGCTCCGGGCGTATGTGCTGATTGAGCTAAAGACGACAAAGCTTTTGCCGGAGGCCGTCGGACAGCTCAATATGTACCTCAACTACTACGCGGCAGAGGTTAATGAACCGGACGATAATCCTCCGATAGGAATCATCCTTTGCACCGATAAGACCAATGTGGAAGCAGAGTACGCTCTCGGCGGTTTGTCAAACAACATATTTGCTTCGAGGTACGTGCTGTATATTCCTGATAAGGATCAGCTGATCCGGCAGGTAGAGGAAGTATTGGAAAAATGGCACGAGAAATGAGATATGCAGTATGGAAATCATCAAAAAGATATACCGTGACCACAGGATGGGCATCCTTTATATATTCTTCGGCGGCGTGACCACCGTGGTGAACTGGATCACATACTATGTGCTCTACAGGATCATGGGTGTGTCCAATGTATTGAGCAATGCGGCGGCCTGGATCATCGCGGTTGCGGTTGCATTTGTCACCAACAAGACATGGGTTTTTGAGAGCAGATCGCTGCAGCCGAAGGTGGTGCTGCCGGAGCTGGCAAAATTTGTGAGCTGCCGCGTCGGGACAGGACTTCTGGAGATCACACTGATGTTTGTGCTGGTCGATATGGCTGGTCTGTCAGCGATGCTGATGAAGGTGCTGGTATCGGTGATAGTGCTGATACTCAACTATGTATTCAGCAAGCTGCTGATATTTACGGATAAGAGCAGGCATATGACGGATACAAGGGCAGTGGGCGCGGACAGGGTCAGCGAGAGCATAGAGCGGGCGAGGAGGATCAGGCGATGAAGGTAGTTATTCTGGCCGGAGGGTTCGGGAGCCGCATCAGCGACGGCAATGATCTGAGGCCGAAGCCGATGGTCGAGATAGGCGGCAAGCCGATACTGTGGCATATCATGAAGCATTATGCTCACTACGGGTATGATGATTTCATCATATGTCTGGGATATATGCAGTATGTGATAAAGGAGTATTTTGCAGACTACTATCTTCACAACAGCGACGTAAGCTTTGATCTGAAGAACAATTCCATGCAGATACTGAACAACCACGCCGAGCCGTGGAAGGTAACGCTGGTAGACACTGGACTTTATACGATGACCGGTGGACGCATCAAGCGTGTGCGTCAGTATATAGGCGACGAGACCTTTATGATGAGCTACGGCGACGGAGTGTCGGATGTGGATCTTGACAGACTGCTGGAGCATCACAGGCAGCGGGGCAAGACGGTGACGCTGACCTCGGTGAGATTTCCGGAGAGCAAGGGCACGCTGGAGCTGAATGAGCACGGGGATGTGCTGGCATTTCGCGAGAAGCAGGAGCAGGACGGCAAGATCATCAACGGGGGTTTCATGGTCATGGAGCCGGAGGTGTTCGACTATATCGACGGAGATGAGACGGCCTTCGAGCAGGGACCGATCCAGCGGCTGGCTCAGGAGGGCCAGCTGGCCAGCTACATGCATGAGGGATTCTGGCAGTGCATGGATACACAGCGGGAGCGAAAGCTTCTGGAGGAGCTGTGGCAGTCGGGAAGAGCGCCGTGGAGACACGAAGATCAGGTGTGAACGGCGTGAATCCGCCGTGAAGGCGTAGAAACCAGATGTGAAGGTGTGCGAAGCAGCAATGGAGGCTTGAGAATCAGGCGGAAAGAGCCGATACAGGGAGCACAGTCAGTACAACGCAGAAATCGCATCGCAGAAAGGAGCAGCTACATGAAGGATATCAGGCTTGAGCAGACCGATGCAGTGCTGTTCGATCTGGACGGAACAGTTTACTACGGCAGCAAGATCATACCGGGAGCGAACGAGGCTATCACATACTTCAAGGAGCATGGCAAGCGTGTATACTTCACGACGAACAATTCGACCAAGACCCGCCGGCAGATATTTGAACGGCTCACTGGTATGGGCGTGATGTGCGAGCTGACGGAGGTGCTGACAAGCGGATATCTGGCTGCGCAGTACGCGAAGAAGACCGGGATGAAGGATATATATGTATTCGGCTCGGAGGATCTGAAGGCGGAGCTGCGCGGCGCGGGGGTAGAGGTAAATGAGTCCGAGGATGCGGAGAACCTGCTCATCGGGTTCAATACATCCATGACATATGACGGGTTGACGGCGGCTATTCAGGTGGCGCTTCATGCCAGAACCATCATCGCCTGCAACAGAGAGAGGCTCTTCCCCGGAGAGGGAGCGAGGCTGATGCCGGGCTGCGGAGCCATGACGGCGCCTATAGAATGGTGCGTGAATCGGCAGGCGGATCTGATCATAGGAAAGCCCAATACATATTTTGTGGACTATCTGTCGGAGAGCTGCGGCTATGAGACAGACCGTATTCTGGTAGTCGGGGATTCATATGAGAGCGATATCCGCATGGCGCATGCCGCGGGAACAAGAGCGATACTTCTGAACAGAAAGCATCATGATGATGTGATGACACTCGATACCATCGGCCAGATACCGCAATATTTTGAAGGAAGTAGCAGTTTATGAGAATATTTGTCACAGGACATACCGGCTTTAAGGGCACATGGCTGTGCCGTATGCTGATAAATGCCGGACATGAGGTGACCGGATACGCTCTTGCGCCGGAGTGCGACAGCTTCGACGGCAGGAGCTTTTTCGATATATCCGGAGTCGAGGGGAGTATGAGCTCCGTCATCGGAGATATCCGGGACGGGGAAGCGGTATACAGAGCCATGAAGCAGGCGCAGCCCGAGATTGTGATACATATGGCGGCGCAGCCGCTGGTGAGGGAGTCCTACAAAAGGCCGGCATATACATATGAGACCAATGTCATGGGCACGGTCAATGTGCTGGAGGCTGTAAGGCGCCTTGAATGCGTGAGATCCGTGGTCAATGTGACTACAGATAAGGTTTACGACAATCTCGAGGAGCAGCGCGGGTATGTGGAAAGCGACAGGCTGGACGGATATGATCCTTACTCAAATTCCAAATCATGCTCAGAGCTGGTGACGCATTCGTATCAAAGATCATTTCTGCGGGAGGCAGGAATATCTGTATCTACTGTACGCGCCGGCAATGTGATCGGAGGCGGAGATTTCGCAAAGGATCGCATCATTCCCGACTGCGTGCGCTCAGCGGTAAAAGGCGAGCCGATCGTGGTCAGAAGTCCGCATTCCGTGCGTCCGTTTCAATATGTGATGGAGCCGCTTGGCGTATATGTAAAGCTGGCTGTGAGCCAGATAGAAAGACCTGAGCTGGCAGGAAGCTACAATGTAGGGCCGGAGCTGACAGACTGCGTGGAGGTGCGTGAGCTGACAGAAGCATTTGTCAGGGCATGGGGCGACGGAGCCTCATGGCAGGAAAGAGCCGAGGGCGGCCCGCATGAGGCGGGGCTTCTGATGCTTGACTGCACGAAGATAAAGCGGACTCTGGGCTGGAGGCCGAGATATGACATACACAGGGCTGTGGAGGAATCAGTCAGGTGGTATAAGGCATATGCGCGGGGCGAGGATATCCGTGCCGTGATGGATGAGCAGATAAGAGCGTTTGAGAGGGCATGAGCCGACAGACCGGGACAGGCAGATCCGGGGTGCACATCGGACAGGAAGAACCTGACAGCGCCGTGTGCAGGATACGAAATAAAGAAAGTCAGAGGTAGCATATGGGGGACATGACACAGGAGCAGATGAGAGAGCAGATACTTTCTCTGGTGAGGGAGTATTGCGAGACATATCACAATCAGAATAAGGAGTTTCATCCCGGAGACAGGATAAACTATGCGTCAAGGGTATATGACGGCGATGAGATGGTCAATCTGGTGGACAGCGCGCTGGAGTTCTGGCTGACATCCGGAAGATATACCGCGCAGTTTGAAAAGAAGCTGGGAGAATATCTGGGAGTGCCGTATGTATCCATGGTCAACTCAGGCTCCTCTGCCAATCTGTGTGCCTTTATGGCGCTCACATCGCCGCTTCTGAAGGAAAGACAGATCCTTCCGGGAGACGAGGTCATCACGGTAGCAGCGGGATTTCCGACTACGGTGACTCCGTTCATCCAGTATGGGGCGGTTCCGGTATTTGTAGATGTCACCATACCCCAGTACAATATAGATGTATCCATGCTTGAGGAGGCTCTATCGGAGAAAACGAAGGCGATCATGATAGCTCATACGCTGGGCAATCCGTTTGACCTTGCCTCTGTGTGCGCATTTGCCAGAAAGCACGGACTGTGGCTGATAGAGGACAATTGTGATGCGCTGGGAAGCAGATATCTCATCGACGGACAGTGGCGCCTTACGGGTACTGTAGGGGACATCGGGACATCGAGCTTTTATCCGCCGCATCATATGACCACGGGCGAGGGCGGCGCGGTTTATACGAGCGATCCGCTGCTGCACAGAATCATCCGCTCCATGCGTGACTGGGGAAGGGACTGTATGTGCGCTCCCGGTCAGGACAATCTGTGCGGTCACAGATTTGACCGCCGGTACGGACAGCTCCCGACGGGCTATGATCACAAGTATGTATATTCGCACTTCGGGTACAATCTGAAGGCTACGGACATGCAGGCGGCCATAGGCTGTGCGCAGATAGATAAATTTCCGTCATTTGCGCAGAGACGCAGACAGAACTTCAGGATGCTGAAGGAGGGACTGGCCGATCTGCAGGACAGGCTGATACTTCCAGAGGCTGCCTGCAACAGCGATCCGAGCTGGTTCGGGTTCCTCATCACATGCAGAGAGGGCATACGCAGAGATGATGTGGTCAAGGCGCTGGAGGGCGCAAATATCCAGACCAGAATGCTCTTTGCAGGCAATCTGACAAAGCATCCGTGCTTTGATCAGATGAGGGAAAAGGGGAGCGGATACCGTATTGTAGGGGATCTGAAGCAGACAGACAGGATCATGAACGATTCATTCTGGATAGGTGTATATCCGGGGATGGACGAGGCGAGAATCTCATATATGCTTCAAAAGCTGCACGAGGCGGTTTGTTGACAAGCCGTGCATTTGTGTTATAATCGTGCGGAACGCACGGCGTAGCGGGACTCGGACATATGGTATGACCGGGGCAGACCTGCAATGTGAGCCGTGCGCTATTATGCGTTTTGGAGGATGAGATGCCGGATATTAAGAAAACCATACTTACTCATGAAGGTTTAAAGAAATACGAGGATGAGCTGAACAACCTCAAGGTCGTCAGAAGGCAGGAGGTTGCACAGAAGATCAAGGAGGCGCGCGAGCAGGGAGACCTCTCGGAGAATGCGGAATATGACGCGGCCAAGGATGAGCAGAGGGATATCGAGGCAAGGATCGAGGAGCTTGAGGAGCTTCTCAAGAATGTCGAGGTATATACGGATGATGATGTCAAAAAGGATGTGGTGAGCATCGGATCGTTCGTAAAGCTCAGAGACGAGGAGAACAAGGACGAGTTCGAGTTCAAGATCGTCGGATCCACGGAGGCGACCTCACTGGGAGGTGCGATGAGCAATGAATCTCCTGTAGGAAAGGCTATCCTCGGCAAGAAGAAGGGTGATGTCGCAGTTGTGGAGATGCCGGGTGGAGGATCATTTAAGTACAAGATAATGAGCATATCCAAGAACGGACGGTAAAAAGCACAGCTTCAGAAATCTGTATCAATACCATAAGGAGAAAAAAGTGGCAGAGAACCGGGAAAATATCAATCAGGCGGCCGAGCAGGATGTGCACAAGCTGATGCAGGTAAGGCTGGACAAGCTCCATGAGCTTCAGGAGTCCGGAAGAGATCCGTTCACCATCACGAGATACGATCAGACAGAGCATACGCAGCAGATAAAGGATGCGTACGAAAAGTATGAGAATCAGGATGTCTCGCTGGCGGGTCGTATGATGAGCAAGAGAATCATGGGCAAGGCTTCATTTGCCAATCTTTCAGACCTGCAGGGCAATATACAGCTTTATGTATCAAGAGACAGTCTGGGCGAGGAGAGCTATGCTGACTTCAAGAAGATGGATATCGGTGATATCATCGGAGTCAGAGGATATGTATTTAAGACAAAGACGGGTGAGATCTCCGTTCATGTAAAGGAGCTGACGCTGCTTTCAAAAAGCCTTCAGCCGCTTCCCGAGAAGTTTCACGGACTGACAGATACGGATACGAGATATCGTCAGAGATATGTGGATCTGATCATGAATCCTGAGGTCAAGGATACATTTATCAAGCGCTCCCGCATCATCGCGACCATCCGCAGATTTCTGGACGGTCAGGGCTTCATAGAGGTGGAGACACCCATGCTTGTATCCAATGCGGGCGGTGCGGCGGCAAAGCCATTTGAGACGCACTTCAACGCGCTTGGGGAGGATCTAAAGCTACGCATATCACTGGAGCTGTATCTGAAGAGGCTGATAGTGGGCGGACTTGAAAGGGTGTATGAGATCGGCCGTGTGTTCAGAAATGAAGGCCTTGATACCAGACACAATCCCGAGTTTACGCTGATGGAGCTTTATCAGGCCTATACGGACTATCACGGCATGATGGATCTGACCGAGAATATGTTCCGCTATGTGGCGCAGGAGGTTCTGGGGACGACCACCATCGTGTATAACGGTGTGGAGATGGATTTGGGAAAGCCGTTCGCACGCATCACTATGAACGAGGCCATCAGAGAGTATGCCGGTGTGGATTTTGACAAGATCGACAATCTCGAGGATGCGCGCGCCGCAGCAAGAGAAAAAGGCATAGAGTACGAGGAGCATCATAAGCGCGGAGATATCATCAATCTGTTCTTTGAGGAGTTCTGCGAGGACAAGATGATACAGCCGACATTTGTCATGGATCATCCTATAGAGATCAGTCCGCTGACGAAGAAGAAGCCGTCAGATCCGCGGTATGTGGAGCGATTTGAGATGTATATGAACGGCTGGGAGATGTGCAATGCATATTCTGAGCTGAATGATCCTATAGATCAGCGAGAGAGATTTGCCGAGCAGGATAAGCTCGCCGATATGGGCGATGAGGAGGCTAATCATACTGATGAGGACTTCCTGAATGCCCTGATGATCGGTATGCCGCCGACCGGAGGCATCGGATACGGTATCGACAGGCTGTGCATGCTGCTGACGGATTCCGCAGCCATAAGGGATGTGCTGCTGTTCCCGACGATGAAGAGTTTGGA
>CAVIJY010000050.1:0-12460 GCA_963643215.1 Lachnospiraceae bacterium
ATATGCGACAAGCTGGATATGGTCATATGGCTGATAGCGGATGCCATGTCGCCCGCGCTCACCACATATACGGCGCAGAATCTGGGAGCGCACAAGCCCGGGCGTGTGAAAAAGGGTGTTTACATCGGGATGGCTATGTCCGCGGGAGCGGTTGCGGCTGTCAGCGTGCTGCTGTACGCGGCGACCGAAGTCATGGCCGCATGGTTTGTACCGGCAAGAGATGCCGCGGATGTGGTGCCGCTGGCCGTCGGGTATATGCGCGGTATGGCGCCGTTTTTCGCATTCTATGCCATGGCGGAGGCATTTTCGGGGGCATGCTGCGGAACGGGAGATACAGTAAGGCCGATGCTGCTTACCTTGCTGTCGATATGTCTTCTGAGGGTTCTGGGCGTCGTGCTTGTGCTGCCGGCATTTAACAGCATGGAGTGCATAGTCTGGATATATGTGGCATCGTGGATAGCGTCGGGAATCAGCTTCACAGTGCTGTGGATATATAAGAGTAAAACAGCATTTCACAATTGAATTTTAAGTAGGTGTATGTTAAATTCTTATAGGCTAAATTTATAATTGCTTTACACTATGGAGGAACAAAAATGGCTAGAAAATGGGTCTATTTGTTTAGCGAGGGCAACGCAAACATGCGTGAGCTTCTCGGCGGTAAGGGTGCTAACCTTGCCGAGATGACCAACATCGGACTTCCTGTACCGCAGGGATTCACGATCACCACAGAGGCCTGCACTCAGTATTATGAGGACGGCAGGAAGATCAATGACGAGATCATGGGTCAGATCAACGAGTATGTAGAAAAGCTCGAGGAGATGACAGGCAAGAAGTTCGGCGACAAGGAGAATCCGCTTCTTGTATCGGTGCGTTCAGGTGCCCGTGCATCCATGCCCGGTATGATGGATACCATCCTCAACCTTGGTCTGAACGAGGATGTTGTTAAAGTTATTGCAGAAAAGTCCAACAACCCGCGCTGGGCATGGGACTGCTACAGAAGATTCATCCAGATGTTCTCCGATGTAGTTATGGAGGTAGGAAAGAAGTACTTCGAGGCTCTCATCGATCAGATGAAGGAGAAGAAGGGCGTGACTCAGGATGTGGAGCTGGATGCAGATGATCTTCATGAGCTTGCAGAGCAGTTCAAGGCTGAGTACAAGTCAAAGATCGGCAAGGACTTCCCGACAGATCCGAGGGAGCAGCTCGAGGAGGCTATCAAGGCCGTATTCAGATCATGGGACAATCCGCGTGCGAACATCTATCGCCGCGACAATGATATCCCCTACTCATGGGGTACTGCCGTAAATGTACAGTCCATGGCATTCGGCAACATGGGCGATGACTGCGGAACCGGTGTTGCATTCACCCGTGATCCTGCTACAGGCGCTAAGGGTCTGTTCGGCGAGTTCCTGACCAATGCTCAGGGCGAGGATGTCGTAGCCGGCGTTCGTACACCTATGCATATCTCCGAGATGGAGCAGAAGTTCCCGGAGGCATTTGCACAGTTCAAAACAGTTTGCTCAACTCTTGAGAATCACTACCGCGATATGCAGGATATGGAGTTCACGGTAGAGCACGGCAAGCTGTTCATGCTTCAGACCCGTAACGGAAAGAGAACAGCAAAGGCAGCTCTGAAGATCGCATGCGACCTTGTTGATGAGGGCATGAGATCCGAGAAGGAAGCCGTAGCAATGATCGATCCTTCAAACCTTGATTCACTGCTTCATCCTACATTTGATACGGCTGCGCTTAAGAAGCTCAACCCGATAGGCAAGGGTCTTGCAGCATCTCCCGGTGCCGCTTCAGGTCAGATAGTATTTACGGCATCTGAGGCCAAGGCATGGGCAGACGAGGGCAAGAAGGTAGTTCTCGTAAGACTTGAGACATCACCCGAGGATATCGAGGGTATGAAGGCCGCACAGGGTATCCTGACAGTCCGCGGAGGTATGACATCTCATGCAGCCGTTGTTGCCCGCGGTATGGGAACATGCTGTGTATCCGGATGCTCAGAGATCATCATGGATGAGGAGCACAAGACATTCAAGCTCGGCGGCAAGGAGTTCCATGAGGGAGATATCATCTCCTTTGACGGTTCCACAGGAAATATCTACGACGGAGAGGTTCCGACACAGCCGGCAGAGATTGCGGGCGAGCTCGGACGCATCATGGAGTGGGCAGATAAGTACAGAGTGCTTAAGGTCAGAACAAATGCCGACACACCCGCAGATGCAGCCAACGCAAAGAGACTCGGAGCAGAGGGTATCGGTCTTTGCCGTACAGAGCATATGTTCTTCGGCGGTGACAGAATAGACGCATTCCGCGAGATGATCTGCTCGGACACTGTTGAGGAGAGAGAGAAGGCACTGGCTAAGATCGAGCCTATGCAGCAGGGAGATTTCGAGGCTCTGTACGAGGCTCTTGAGGGTTCACCGGTCTGCATCAGATTCCTGGATCCGCCGCTGCATGAGTTCGTTCCTACAGAGGAAGCAGATATCGAGAAGCTTGCAAAGACACAGGGCAAGACAGTACAGGAGATCAAGGACATCTGCGATGCTCTTCATGAGTTCAACCCGATGATGGGTCACAGAGGCCTTCGTCTTGCGATCACATATCCCGAGATCTGCAGGATGCAGACAAGAGCTATCATCAATGCGGCTCTCAACACAAAGTCCAAGCATGCAGACTGGAATATAGTTCCTGAGATCATGATACCGCTTACATCTGACTCCAAGGAGTTCAAGTATGTAAAGGGCATCGTAGTAGAGACGGCTGATGAGCTGATCAAGGCTGCGGGCTCAGATATGAAGTATGAAGTAGGAACGATGGTTGAGATTCCGAGAGCATGCGTAACTGCGGATGAGATCGCAAAGGATGCCGAGTTCTTCTGCTTCGGTACAAACGACCTTACTCAGATGACATTCGGCTTCTCGCGTGATGATGCGGGCAAGTTCCTCAATGCTTACTATGACAAGAAGATCTTTGAGAACGATCCTTTTGTAAAGCTCGACAGAGAGGGCGTAGGAGAGCTCATGAAGATGGCTATCGCCAAGGGCAAGGCTACTCGTCCCGACATCCATACAGGTATCTGCGGCGAGCACGGCGGCAACCCGTCGTCCGTTGAGTTCTGCCATATCATCGGTCTTGACTATGTTTCATGCTCACCCTTCAGAGTTCCGATTGCAAGGCTTGCAGCGGCTCAGGCGGCTATCAACTATCCGAGAGCATAAAACTTATATCTGACAGCAAAGATAAAACTAAAAAAGCCCCACCGGAGGATGAAACCTTCGGTGGGGTATTTTTTCTGCTTTTCAGTATGGCGGGAAGAACAGACCGACCCAGATAATATTGGCGGCAGAGATCACCAGCGCGGGAACAATGCCCATCCTGAGGAGATCCTTCTGCTTATACCCGCCTACAGACATACAAAGCGGAATCGCAACGGTAGACAGCGGAGTCAGATAGGAGGTAAATGTCGCCTTGAACAGCATGTTGGCAAGTCCTGTCGGATTCCATCCGTAGGTTGCGCATAAGAGGAGGACAACCGGCTGCAGAGCAGAATACAGAGCCATGTTGGACATAAACTGTGTCACGATAAATCCGGTGAGCCAGATGAGAATGATCACCAGCCACTTGGAAGGATGATCGCCAAGAACAGCCTGAAGAGCCTCTGCGATATAAGCGCCTGCGCCGGATGCGACAAGTGCGTTGCCGACAGCCAGAGATCCGATATACAGGAAGATAGGCGGCATGGTTAGGGATTCCATGGCTTCCTTCTCGGAAAGGACGCCGGTGATGATGGTTAAAACCGCACCGATAAAGCAGATCATCCAGGTGGGGATGGTAGCCGGAAGCTTATCGGAGAGCAGAATGGCGATGACAACCGCGACAAAAATGCCGTAACCGCAGAATTCCTGGAATGGCGGCAGAGGCTTCTGCTCCTTCATCCTTCGCAGCTGAACATCCGAATAAAGAGGACCGTAATCCGGCGCCACCTTGGGGCAGTAGAACATGGCAAACAGAACGGACAGAATGATGGTGGGCAGGTAGACAAGCATGGGATCGAACATGCCCTCCTTTGCCGTTATTCCGTAGGTCTCCCATATGGTATTGGCTGTGATGTAGGCGGTTGCGCCGGAGCCGATGGGAAGAGAGGTTACGGTAGAGATGCAGATAAGCACGATGGAGAACATAGCCTTGGAGGGGCTCTGATTATTCATACGGCAGAAATCTGCAACAAGAGGATAGCAGATGGAAAAAATCAGGATGGCGGAGGGAGCGACCTGAGATATCGCCAGGGTAACCAGACAGTAAAGGATCATTCCCTTCTGAAAGCTTCCGCCGGAAATCTTATAGGCCAGGTTCGTGACCTTATGCACCATCTGGGTACGGTTCAGGCCGCCTGCCACTATGAACATGGAGCCCATGATGATGACAGAGGAGTTGGAGAAGCAGCTTAATGCAGCTTTCGGCTCCAGACATCCCGTGATCACATAGATGCCCATGGCAGCCATGGAGACCAGAGGAAGCGGAAATTTGTTGGACATATAAAGTGCCAGGGTTGCTGCGAATACAACCAGACATATGATAGTTTGTGTAGGCATAAAATCCCCTTTCGGATATCGAAAGATGACGGGATCAACCGGCCATCTTTTGCGATGTTTTACAGGAACGGGTGACAGTGCAGGAAAGTACCTGCAGTTACTGCTTCATCGAAAGAGCTCTGGGAACAACTCCCTTGGGTATCGGGCATTCATATTTGCCGCCCTTCAGCCTTCTGCTCAGCTCTTCCTTGGCCTGTTTTAAAAGCTCAGGCTTTTCAATGAGATCCACAGCCAGACCTGCCATGGCTTCGCCGGCCATCAGTGTTGCCTTGTGAGCCGGATCGGATTTTCCGACCGCTACAGCCTGCCACGAATGAGCAGCGGTGCCGACGGGCCAGGTAGGTGCGCTTAAGGAGACGGTGGGAACTATCCAGCTGACATCGCCCACATCCGAGGATGCCGGAAATACGATCTCGACCGGCGAAAAATCAGGAATGGTATCCGCAATGGGATGTTCCGGATCTCCGCCCTTGTTGGTGGCCGAAAGCTTGCTGTAAAGCTCTATATCCTCTTCTGAAAAATGAGGAAGCTTGAGCAATTTTAAATTCTCCGTTGCGGCCTTTCCCAATACATGGTTTGGTACGGTATTGGATGTCGCCTTTACAAAATCGATCTCCAATTCAGTTCCGGTCATCAGAGCCGCGCCCCGTGCGACATCCTCCACGCGGGAACGAACCTCGGAGACAGTCATGTTGTCCTCGGCTCTCAAAAGAACCAGCACCTCCGCGGTAGGCTGAACTACATTGGGGGAGAAGCCTCCGGTATCCGTAACGGCATAATGCATGCGGACAGAGGGAAGGACATGCTCTCGCAAGAACTGGATTCCCACATTAAACAGGGTGACCGCATCCAGAGCGCTGCGTCCCAAATGGGGTGAGATCCCCGCGTGGGAGCTGATTCCCTTGTAGCGGAAATAAATTTGGCAGTTGGCCAGCGTGCTTCCGCCGGAGCAGCCGTAGGCATTTCCGGGATGCCATGCGATAGCGGCGTCCAGGACATCGAAGCAGCCCTCTCTGGCCATAAAGGTCTTTCCGCTGCCGCCCTCTTCTGCAGGACAGCCGTAGAAGATGACGGTTCCTTCGCTCTTTGTCTCCTCCAGATATCTTTTCAATCCGATGGCTGCCGCCAGACATCCGGTGCCTAAAAGGTTATGGCCGCATCCGTGTCCGTTTCCGCCCGGATGTACGGCAATCTTTTCTGTCGCACCTGCTACCTGACTGAGTCCGGATAATGCATCAAACTCGCCCAAGAAGCCGATCACCGGTTTCCCGTGTCCGAAGGTTCCGGTAAATGCGGTAGGAATCCCTGCGATTCCCTTTTCCACCTTAAAGCCCTGCTCTTTTAAAGCCTGACAGATGATTTCAGATGAAATCTTCTCCTGATAACAGGTCTCCGGATTGTCCCAAATCGAATCGCTGACCCTGTTTAAAAAGGTCTCCTGTCCGGCGATATAGGCGAACAGTTCCTGTTTTGTCATAGGTCCTCCTCCTTCAAGCTATAGTCTTATGATCGGTTCATTTTATGAGCAGTTTTACCAACTAAAAACCAAGTATCATGTTTTTGTGTTGCCAATCATTTGCCCAATCTTGTGAATGATAACATTGATCTGCAGAAATTGCAATATTTGCATTGCTAACTGACCCGTCGCATGGCTATAATTAAGAGCTGTGCATTGTATGAAATGCGAAAGGAGATTTGAAAATGACAGAAATTTCAGGAAATAGATTTGTCAAAAAAGTTGCTGTTGTTGTATCGGCATGTGTGGCTTTGGCCGGGTTCACAGGCTGCGCAGGCGGATCTTCATCATCCTCGACTACAGCTGCTTCGGATACGACAGCTGCAGAGACGACAGCGGTACAGGCTGCAACGGAGACAGATGCAGAGACGAAAGCGGAGACGGGCGCAGCTGCAGAACCGTCACAGGCTGCCTCAGGCACTGCCGCTGACACAGTTGTCTACGGCAAGATATATACGGCAAATCCGAACCATGAATATGTCGAGGCGTTTGCTGTCAAGGACGGCAGATATGTCTATGTAGGAACCGAGGATGGTGTGAAGTCATATATAGAAGACGGCACCACGGAGGTGATCGACTATCGTGACAAGGGCATCGTCATGCCGGGAGCTACTGAGGGGCACGGGCATTATCTCCTTGCTGCAGAGCTTGGCAAAATGGGTGCTATCGTGGGCGGAGGCACGCCTGAAGAGATCCTGGACAATATGAAAAAATATGTCGAAGCACATCCGGATCAGAATGCCTATTTTGTGCAGGGCTGGGAGACCGGCGGCGATATGCAGGATCTGAAATACACATACAACATGAGACAGGCACTTGATGAAATCTGCAGCGACAGGGTCATACTGATGATGGACAATGTCGGCCACAATGCATTTATGAACAGCAAGGGATTTGAAGCCGCAGGATATAACAAGGATACCGTCATCGAGGGCGGCACATTCGCAAAGGATGACAACGGCGAATTTCTCGGGCTGATCTCAGACATTGCGGTCAACTACGTCGTGGAAAATGTAATCGCAAAAAGCAGCATTATAAGCGTAGAAGAGGTTCGCAGCGCTATAAAGGATGCTTCCGACCTGCTTCATTCATATGGATATACTAATTATTTCGACGCATTTACGAACGTGCTGGGACCTGAGACCTATGAGGGACTCAAAGAGGAGGACGAACAGGAAGGACTTACATTTAACTGCATAGCTTCATATAAAATCGATCCATATGCAGATATAGATGAAGCCGTATCAACAGCATATGACTATATGCAGAAATACAGCACGGAGCATTTCAAGGCTGACAATATAAAGCTCTTTGCCGACGGCGGCGCGGTAGAGGTGGGAACAGGCTGGATGCTTGAGCCGTATTCGGACGGCAGCCACGGCAATCGCGTATGGTCTGACGAGAAGATCAACGAGCTGGTTAAAAAGGCGAATGAAAAGGGAGTGTCCGTTCATGTGCATGCATCAGGCGACGGTGCTACGACTCAGACTGTTGAAGCATTTATAAATGCGGAAAGCACGGCTGCGGACGGAGTACATAACGGACTGGGACATTCACGCCATATCACAGATGATATCAAGACCAAGATGGCGGAGCATGATATCTACAGTGCTACCAATATATGCTGGAGATATCACGTGGTGGGCGAGTATGTGCCCATGGATGAGGAACTGTACGATCAGGGATATCCTATGAAGTCTCTGCTGGACAAAGGCGTAGTCATGACATCCTCTACAGATTATCCGGCAAATGACGGCGCACCCTCTGATGTATGCGGCATTATCGAAATGGGCGTAAACGGCACATTGGAAGGCATGGAGACAGAGCGGATGGCAGAGGATGAGTATCTGACTGTTGAAGAAATGCTCGATGTCCTCACGATCAACGGCGCAAAGCAGTTCAATTTCGAGGATGAAAGAGGATCTATCGAAGCAGGAAAGTATGCTGACTTCATCACTATAGACAAGGATATCACTGCCTGTGAGAAGACGGATATTCATAACGGCAAGGTTGATCTTGTTTACTTTGAAGGCAAGGAAGTATACAGCCTGAACGACTAGATAAGTCGATTAAATAAGCAGCCTGTCAATTGACGGCTCTTATATTGATCATACTCAGTTTTACAGATATGAAAGGGGAAATAAAATGAGAAAATCAAGATTTATCAAACAGGCGCTTGCCGTATGTGCAAGTGCGGCACTGGTCGGGGGTCTCACCGGCTGCTCGGGCGGCTCCTCGTCTTCTTCGACTACGACTGCCGCAGAGACAACAGCAGCAGAGACGACTGCAGAGACGGCAGCGGAGACATCCGCAGAGACAACAGCAGAGACATCCGCAGCTGCTTCCGATACTGTCGCAGATACAGTCGTCTACGGCAAGATATATACGGCAAACTCAAATCAGGACTATGTTGAGGCGTTTGCTGTCAAGGACGGCAGATATATCTATGTCGGAAGCAAGGAAGAAGCCCAGAAATACGTAAAAGAGGGCACCACACAGGTTATAGATTACAGTGACGGCTTTGTAATGCCGGGAGCGACCGAGGGTCACGGCCACTATATCATGGTTTCTACTCTGACAGCGCTGGATCTGATCAGATCAACACCGACGATTGAGAGCCTGCTTGATTTTGCCAAGGAGGCTGTTGAAAAGAATCCGTCTTCTACGCTTTATCTGACCTATGGCTGGGATAATGTCGCACTGGGAGATGTCAAGGGAACCATCAATATCAGGGAAGAGCTGGATAAGATATGCAGTGATAAGCCTATGGTTCTGATTGACAATACCGGCCATAACATATTCATGAACTCCAAAACCATCGAGCAGGCGGGATTGACCGGCGAAACAGAGGTTGAGGGCGGCTCATTCTCCAAGGACAGCGAAGGAAACCTGCTTGGTCTGGCAAGTGATGTTGCCATGAACTATGTCATGAGCAAGGTCGTAAAGCCGGCGAACTTTATCACCGCCGACAGCTTTGCAAAGGCTATCGAAATCGGTCAGGAGAAGCTCCACGCAGACGGATATACATATTATCTGGATGCTTTGACTTCATATTTTGGCGAATCAGCCTTTATCGGAATCAGCGAATATGATAAGAATACCGGACTTGAGATCTGCATGGAAGCGACCTATAAGATCGATCCGTTTGAAGAGGATCTGAAGAAATGCATCGAGGAAGAGGTCTCATATAAGGAAAAATATACAACAAGCAGATTCAATCCTGACTGCATCAAGCTGTTCGCAGACGGCGAATGTGTTGAATCACTGTCCGGCTGGGTTCTTGATCCCTATAAGGACGGAACATACGGAACTCAGGTATGGCAGGACGACCAGATGGATTATCTGATCAAAACAGCCAATGAGAACGGAATCTCGGTTCATGTCCATGCTTCCGGCGATGCCGCTACCACACAGGTCGTGAACGCCATGGTCAAGGCAAATGACGTCAAAAAGGACGGCGTTAAGAACTCACTTGGACACTGCTTTGGTCTTACAGATGAGACAATGGATCTGATGGCAAAGTATAACATCGCATCGGCGACAAACATCGGATGGCGCAATTATGTCAAATCCTATGGTGATTTTGACGGAGTTAAGCATATCGAGGATACATTCTCGTCATTTGACTGGTATATCCACGGATATCCGCTGAAGTCTCAGCTTGACAGAGGCATTGTGATGTCTTCCTCTACGGATTACCCGTCCAATGGTTACGGCCCGACAGGTATTCTGAATATCATCGAGCTTGCAGTGAACGGAACCATGGACAGCGCGGCATCCACTTATCCGGAGGGGGCCGAGATCGAGCCCTTCGCTTCAAGTGAGTTCATCACACTCAATCAGGCTCTGGATGTCATGACCATAAACGGCGCCAAGATGCTGGGCATTGATGATGAAAGAGGCTCTATCGAAGCCGGAAAATATGCCGACTTCGTTTGCCTTGATAAGGATATTTCATCTGTACCGGCAGATGCGATCCACACGGCAAATGTTGCCAATGTATATTTTGAGGGAAATGAAGTATTCAATTTAAGCGATAACAACTAAACCGGTTAAAAGAAACTGCAGCGCAGACTACCGATGGATACAGGGTCGTCTGCGCTGCTTTTATATACGCGATTATTCGTTGTAGTATGCTTGTCCGTCCGACATAGTGAAGGAGGCAGTAGCGGTAGTGCGGTAGTCGCCGTATATGTCGTCGATGCGGAAGGCATACAGATACTGACCGTCCGACAGCAGGTTGAACTCGAGCTGTGCCCCGGCGGTATAGGTATATGCAGCGCCTTCGTACTGACCGACATCTCCGGCCTCATCGTTGGTGTAGGAGATATACTGCGGGATGATCACATCGCCTGCCTTGAGCTGCTTGTAGCCTCTGTCCGACATACCGTTCTCGTCGATACCGTCCCAGATGCCGTCGATAGAGATAGTGCCCTTATCGTAGTCATGGGTAAATATGATATTGGTGGACTCTCCGTTGATAGTGACAGGAGCCGCATAGGTTCCGGAATCCTCGCCATCGTTCATGACAAATGCCGCGAGATTCTGACCGTCGGGCAGAGAGAACCAGTAGCCGTCAAAGTTGTCACCGACATAGCCGGTATCCCAGTCTGCGATCACGTCTCCGCTGCTACCGAGGAAGAGTATATCAGCCATATCCGCGGAGTACATAAATACATATGCCTGCACGGCGGCAGTATTTTCAAGACCCTCGGGGCTCAGCGTGAAGCCGTATATGCCCTCGCTGTCGATATGCGGTTCGGAGGAGAATGTGATCAGAGAGCTCTCGCCTGTCTGCTCGACATTCGAATAGTAATTCCAGTAGTCCGAGCCTTCCTCTCCGTATGAATAATCGCCCCACAGGTCGAAGAGATGCGTATCATCATAAGCAGACATGTCTCCGGCATGAGCCGCGCCGTATGCGATGATATCGACAAGAGCGAGATAGTACGGACTGACAGCTATCTGACTGAAGGTCTTGAGCTCGGCAGAGCCCTGGATATAGAACGGATAGTAGAGCGCCATACCGGATGCATCGGCATGGACGGAACCGTTTTTGGCATAGACGACAGCATCCTGCAGAGCTGACTTTACCGCGTCGGCGCCTTCTGCATACGGACTGCATGCGTCGATGAAGCCGCCGAGGTCGACCATATTGGTATATCCTACGGCATCGTTGTTGCCGCCGAAGTTATCTGCCTGGCGGACATTGCGGACTACTCCGGTCATGGTGCCTGCTTCGTTATAGCAGCCGGAGTAGAGCTGTGCGGTAAATGCATTGAACGAGGTCACCAGCTTGTCCATCTTGGACAGATCGACAACAGACATCGTGAGGGCATTGTCCGGATCATTATCATCTGCCCAGTAGTCATAGTAGCTGTCAACCAGGACCTTGCCGAGCTCTGCACCGTCGGATGTGGGATGCTCCTTGAGGTAGTTGCCGATCGCCAGATAGTCAAAGCCGTAGGACCAATCCTCGGAGGCATACATATAGTAAGCGTGGGATGCGAGGATGTTGGCGGTTTCCAGGGTAGCCATCAGGCATGCGTCAAAGCTGATGAACTCGAAATTGTAGGTCAGCATATCGTTGATGCTCAGCAGCGCCTCGTCTATATCCCTCAGCGACAGGCTGTGAGCCTCATAGAGCTCGTCGAAACATACGCCGGAGATGCTGCCGCCTCCGTGATTCCAGAGAACCAGTCCCAGGTTCTGAGCGGGATACTCGCGCAGACCCCATTTCAGGAAGCTGCTGAGTGTTTCGGACTTGCCCATGTCATCGACCGGCTGCTCATCTGCCATGAATATCCCGCCCTCGGATATGACAAAGCGCTGCAAATGCTCCGCGTCAGCCAGATCGTTCTGCCATTTCTTGGCGCCGCCGGTCTCTACGACGAACTTTATATTTGAACCGGTAGAGGCATCCAGCATCTTCTGCATATCGTTGGTGCCCATTGCCCCCTCGCTCTCCAGATCGGAGCCGCATATATAGACGAAGATCGTCCATGTACCGTCATTGACCTTGGAGGACTTGTCGATCAGCGTAGGACGCTGGATATGCAGTGTGCCGTCCTCCTCCAGCTCAAGGAGCATGCTGCTGGTGGCGTGCTCTCTGGGCACGGCAGCGGTCGTTTCGGCGGCTGTGGTTTCAGCAGCTGTGCTTTGCTCTGAGGAGCTCTGCGCGGCATCAGATGTGTCTGCAGGAGCTGCGGTTGTGACAGCTGATGCATCGGATGTTCCCGCGCCCTTGTCATCGGTCTTCGAGGCGCAGGCTGTCAGGACAAGCGACAGACTCAGCACCACTGATAGCAGTTTCTTGTACGATCTCATAGGATTCCTTTCCGTG
>CAVIJY010000051.1:0-11846 GCA_963643215.1 Lachnospiraceae bacterium
CCGCTTCACGATGTCCTTGAGCTGGACAGAGTTGAACAGATCATGAAGATATTGCCTGGACGGCGCATCCGCATAGCTGAGGTTTGCAAGGTAGGGCATGCCTCCGGCAAGCAGATACTTTTGGAAACACTGCTGGATGGGCGCATCGGGAGCAATAGAACGGTAAAGTTCCATGAACTCTCCGAAGGAGAACGGATAAATTACGAACTCCACATACCGTCCGCCCAAATAGGTCGCAAGCTCACCGGACAGCAGCTTTGCATTGGAGCCGGTGATATAGATGTCGCAATCCAGCGAAACGCGGAAAGAGTTGATGCATTTCTCCCAATCCCTGACCTCCTGTATTTCATCAAAGAACAAATAGACCTTGCCCTCTATTTCTGCGGCTCTTGCGGTGATCTCGTCATGCAGAGCCTGTGCGGTTTGCAGGTGGGAATAGCTCATATCTTCAAAGTTGATAGAGATAAACTGCGCAGGGTTGACCCCGGACTCTGTGAGTTCCTGTTTGATCAGCTCCAACATGACCGACTTTCCGCATCGTCGGATACCGGTCACGACTTTGATCAGCTCCGTTCCGATAAACGGGCGGATACGGCTCATATACAGTTCGCGTTTGATCATATAAGTCTTAGCCCCCTTTCCGCGGCTGACCATAGTGTAACACATTTACAGATGATTTTTAATAAAGAAATTGCAAAATTATAAGTTATAACTGATAAAATTCAAAATCAGGCAAAATACTAAAGATAAAAATCGAATCTTAATGAAGTCATAGACACTTTCGGAAGAAACACGGCTTTACTTTCAACAGTAACTAACTTATGATGAAAAAAACTTCGGCGGTGTAGCTCCGCCGCATCCGGTATAAGGAAGTGAGAACTTGGGAAGACTGAATAAGAGACAGCGCTCTGACAGAAATGAAAATGCATTTGCGGTGATGACGGTTTCCGCTGTCATCGTCTGCATGGCTGTTATTGTCAATCTCAAGGTATCTGCACTCGAGGAAAAGAGCAAAGCCTATACCGGGCGCATAGATATTCTTGAACAGGAGTATCAGCAGGAGCAGGACCGGTCGCAGAAGCTTGAGGAGGAGCGCCTTAGGGTGCAGACCAAGCAGTATACCGAGCAGGTGGCGCGGGAAAAACTGGGGTTAGTCTATCCGGGTGAGGTCGTGCTTAAGCCCAATCAAAAATAAAGCGACGGAGCATCATGCAGGATAGGGTATTGAAAACGATCGAGGACTACGAACTTTTGAGCCGTGGAGACAGATGCATCCTTGCGGTAAGCGGGGGAGCCGACTCCATGGCTCTTTTGCATGTGCTTTTTTCTCTGAGGGAAAAGCTTGGGGTAGAGCTGAGAGCGCTGCATGTGCATCACGGACTGCGGGGGGCAGAGGCGGACAGAGACGCGGAATGGGTTCAGGAGAGCTGCGAAAGACTGGGGATACCGTGCACGACGAAATATGTGAAGGTAAAGGAATATGTGAGAGAGACCGGAACATCAGTAGAGGAGGGCGCCAGAATACTGAGGTACGGAGCCCTGAACGAGGCTGCCGAAGCATGGGATGAAGAGGTGCGCGAGAGCATCCGGTCGTGCGGCGACGGCGACGCACGGAAAGCTGAAGTATCCGGTACGAAGATTGCGGTTGCCCACAATCTGAACGACGATGCCGAGACCATCCTCATGCAGATGACGAGGGGAAGCGGTTTGAAGGGACTCGGAGGAATAAACAGAAAGAACGGCAGGATCATCAGACCGCTTATCAGGATAAGACGGGATGAGATAGAGGAATATCTGACAGGAATCGGTGTTTCGTGGGTCACGGATTCAACAAATCTGGATGATGAGTATACCCGCAACAGGATACGCCACAGGGTACTGCCGGAGCTTGAGGCAGGCGTAAATACAGGGGCGGCTGAGCATATCGCGGCAGCGGGAGAGCTTATAGCACAGGCATATGATTATATCAGCGGCAGCGCCGAGAATCTCATAGAGGAGAAGGCAGTATTTATCCGGGATCCGCAAGATCCGGAGTCTATATGCGGCTGCAGATTTCCGGCAGCTGAGCTTAAAGCTCTGCCCGAGGTGATGCGCAGCACTGTCATGCTCGAGCTGCTTTCAAGAATATCGAAAACACGCAAGGATATCTCGGCCGTTCATGTAAGAGACGCGGTGGCATTGATATACAAGGATACCGGAAAATACATCACGCTCCCGTACAGGCTGAGGGTCAGACGCGAATACGACGATATCTGCATAGAAAAGGCCGTAAAAAGGGAATTTGCAGGAGCAGTCCCGGAAAACTTCCGGACAAGAGTGCTGCCATATCTCGGAGAGCCGGTTCCCACGGGAAAATACACAAAGTGGTTTGATTATGATAAAATATCTTTTCCGGTGGCATTCAGATGCAGAAGGCCGGGAGATTATATAACGCTGAACGGAACAGGCCGCAAATCCGTAGCCTCATATATGACGGACTGCAAGATACCTGCCGACAGGCGCGACAGCATACCGATTGTTGCTGACGGCAGCAATGTGCTTTGGATAGTGGGATATCGCATCGGCGAGGAGTATAAGGTCACCGTGCAAACCCGAAATGTGCTTGAAATCCGCTACAACGCGGATAAAGGAGAATCAGATGGCTGAAAAGATAACTGTAATGTATACAGAAGAGCAGATCGACCGGATGGTGAGGCAGCTGGCAGCTCAGATCAACAAGGACTATGAAGGCAAGCACATAAGACTGGTGTGCATCCTGAAGGGAGCGTCTGTCTTTATGTGTGATCTTGCCAAGAGAATCACTGTTCCGGTTACATTTGATTTTATGTGTGTGTCAAGCTACGGAGGAACCACATCCACAGGGATGGTAAAGATACTCAAGGATCTGGATCAGGGAATCGAGGGAGAGGATGTTCTGATAGTAGAGGATATCATAGACACGGGAAGAACACTGAAGAGCCTCAAGCAGCTTCTGGTACACAGAGGGGCGGCAAGCGTGAAGATAGTGACATTGCTTGACAAGCCGTCACGCCGCGTGGAAAACGGGATAGAGGCTGACTACTGCGGATACAGAATTCCGGATGCATTTGTCGTGGGGTATGGTCTTGACTATGATGAGGCATACAGAAATCTGCCGTATATCGGTGTATTGAACTTCGAATAAGGAGACAAACAACTTGAATCAGAGATCGGGTCAATTCAGAAGTCTTATAATATTCATGCTGCTTCTTGCTGCGGCATGGTTTATCTCCGGACTTTTTGCCGGAACGGCGGAAACCTCTATCACCAGAGCTCAGTTTGAAAAGCAGCTTGAAGGCGGTGAGATTCAGGAGATCGTGATCAGTCAGAACGAGCAGGTTCCCACAGGTGTCGCGTTCATAGTACGCAGGGACGGGGCGGTGGAGCAATACAATGTATCTGATGTGAATGCACTTCAGCAGGAGCTGCTTGCCGCAAATGTGGACTATTCGATGAAGGACATATCCACAACGGGATCGCTGCTGATGCAGATGGCACCGCTGCTGGTTTCGGCCGTGATGCTGATAGTATTCATGTCATTCATGCGCAGCAATTCATCCGGCAATATGCATATGATGAATTTCGGAAAGTCGCGTGCGAGGATGACCAATACCAGCGATATCGACTTTGAAAAGGTCGCCGGGCTGGAGGAGGAAAAGGGAGACCTTGAGGAGCTTGTGGATTTCCTGCGCAGTCCCGGCAAATATACGGCGCTTGGCGCAAGGATACCCAAGGGAGTGATTCTTGAGGGCCCTCCGGGAACAGGTAAAACTCTGCTTGCAAAGGCTGTAGCGGGAGAGGCGCATGTCCCGTTCTTCTCTATCTCTGGCTCGGACTTTGTCGAGATGTTTGTAGGAGTCGGAGCGTCACGAGTGAGAGATCTGTTTGCGGATGCCAAGAAAAATGCACCCTGCATTATTTTCATAGATGAAATAGACGCGGTGGGACGCCGGCGCGGATCGGGTCTCGGAGGAAGCCATGATGAAAGAGAGCAGACACTCAACCAGCTGCTGGTTGAGATGGACGGATTCTCCGTAAATGAAGGCATCATAGTTATGGCAGCTACAAACCGCCCCGATATTCTGGATCCGGCGATACTGCGTCCGGGAAGATTTGACAGGAAGATATCGGTTGGAAGACCGGATGTGAAAGGCCGCGAGGCGATACTGAAGGTGCATGCCAAGGATAAGCCGCTCAAGGACGATGTGGATCTGAAGCGTGTCGCCAAGACCACGGCAGGATTCACCGGCGCCGATCTTGAAAATCTTCTCAATGAGGCTGCCATACTGACGGCAAAGGAAGGAAAGAAGGCCATAGGGCAGTCAGAGATAGATGCGTCATTCATCAAGGTGGGGATAGGCTCGGAAAAGAAGAGCAGGGTTATGACTGAGCGCGATAAGCGTATCACCGCATATCATGAGGCGGGTCATGCGATACTGTTCCACGATCTTCCGATGATGGATCCGGTGCATACGGTATCAATCATACCGACGAGCAGCGGGGCAGCCGGGTTTACCATGCCGCTTCCGTCCTCGGACAATATGTTCAATACAAAAGAGAAGATGCTGGAGAACATACAGGTCGCTCTCGGAGGCCGTATAGCTGAGGAGATCATATTCGGAGATGTGACGACGGGAGCGAGTCAGGATATAAAGCAGGCGACTGCCATCGCCAAGGCCATGGTCATGCAGTACGGTATGAGCGATCGCGTGGGTCTTGTAAATTACGGCAGCGAGGGCGATGAGATCTTCATAGGACGGGACTTCGGACAGACAAAGTCTTACGGGGAGCATACGGCAGCTGTCATTGATGAGGAAGTAAAGAACATCATTGACGAATGCTACAAAAAGGCGAAGGACATCATAGAGAGCAGGAGAGATGTGCTGGATGCGGCATGTGAGCTGCTCTTGAATGAGGAAAGAATCACAGGAGATGAGTTCGACGCACTGTTTCCGGAGGCGAAAGAGGCAGCCGGGAATCCGGGGGATCGTGCGGAAAAGGTGCTTGATACGATAGCTCCGGTGGCTGTAGATGTGTCGCCGGACGGATATAAGGAGACAAGAAAGAAAACCTTCGAAGAGGTCATGCGTGAGGCGGCTGCGCCAACGGACAATGATAAAGAGAGCAGCAGGGATTAACAGATAAGCGAGACATACAATCGCAGGTCGTGAGAACCTGCGATTGTATGTTTAAAGCAAGAGACTTTAGGATATATGTCGGACATGCGCTTATTTGATAAGACCGGGATGGGGATAGTACCGGAATATGACTTTGGCCACGAGCTTGTCGCGCGCTACAAATGTATAGTCATGTTCGGAATCGGTATCGGGAGAACGCATGGCCAGCATCTCCCAGTAGCGGGCATCCAGAGAATTGTTGCGATTGTCGCCAAGAAAGAAGTAGCAATCCTCAGGAACCTCGAAGTGCATGGACGGCTCCGGTTCCATCTCCTCCTTCAGATAAGGTTCATCGAGGGGCTCGTCAGAACCGTTGATATAAACCTTGCCGTCAATGATATCAACGGTATCGCCGGGAAGGCCTATAAGTCGCTTCACATAATAGATTTTCTCGTCGAGAGGATAGCGGAATATGATGATGTCTCCGCGCTGAGGCTCCGAGAACAGGTAGGAAAGCCGTGAGCCGATCACTCTGTCCCCCGTCATGATGGTGTCCTCCATGGACGCTGACGGTATGCGGGAGTTGGCGATGATGAATGAGTTTAAAAACAGTGCGATGGCAGCGGCGGCAACTATGATCTGGATCCACTCGAGGATCTCTTTTTTTATATCTATCTTTTTGTTGGATGCGTCACTGCTGTCGTGATCATCGAGAGAATGATTTTTCATAAAAGGTCTCCAGTCCGCCGTTTTCACCGGCCCATTCAGTTTAATCCACTGTATTCGGATATGCAAGCAGACGGATTTGTATTTTATGTGACCGGGAAGGCCTGGAGAGCCCGGATGTTTGGCGGTTTTGTTCGTTGACAAAGCCAAAGCGTGAAGAGTAATATAGCTGCTAAATTTCATCTGTGCGGGCAGCTGATCAAGGCTGATGCGGCACAGAAGCCGGGATGGACGCCGAAGACGGAGACATTTATTCCGGATAAAAAAACAAAGGAGGCAGCGGAGATGGAGCAGACGATGGACTGGGGCAACATAGGGTTCAAATATGTAAAGACAGATAAGAGATTTGTCGCAAACTTTAAAGACGGAAAATGGGACGACGGCGCGCTGATTGATGATGACAAGATAGTTATCACGGAAAGTGCCGGTGTTCTCCAGTACGCGCAGACATGCTTTGAGGGGCTGAAGGCCTACCAGACAGTAAACGGTGACATCGTATGCTTCCGCCCTGACCTCAATGCGCAGCGTATGGAGGACTCCTGCAAACGACTGAAGATGCCTGTATATGACAAGGAGAGGTTCGTAGAGGCTGTCAGGGATGTTGTCAAGGCCAATATAAAGTATGTACCTCCGTACGGAACAGGAGCTTCCCTTTACATAAGACCCTTCATGTTTGGCAGCGATGCGGTGCTTGGCGTAAGCCCCGCAAATGAATATCAGTTCCGCATATTTGTATCGCCTGTAGGTCCCTACTTTAAGGGAGGTGCAAAGCCCATAAGGATACGCGTCAGCGATTATGATCGCGCAGCGCCGCACGGCACCGGACACATCAAGGCCGGACTGAACTATGCCATGAGTCTGTATCAGATCATGGATGCCCATGAGCAAGGATATGATGAAAATGTATATCTTGATCCGGCCAGCCGCACATATATAGAGGAGACCGGAGGAGCGAACATCATCTTCATCACCAAGGACGGCAAACTGGTGACTCCGAAGTCGGATTCCATACTTCCGTCGATCACGAGACGCTCTCTGCTTTATGTGGCCGAGCATTATCTTCATCTCACAGTAGAGGAGCGCCCGGTAAGGCTTGATGAGGTGAAGAATTTTGCAGAATGCGGACTGTGCGGTACGGCGGCAGTGATATCTCCGGTGGGAATGATAGTAGATCACGGCGAGGAGATCAGATTCCCGGCGGGAATGGAGGAGATGGGAGAGATCACCAGAAAGCTCTATGATACGCTCCGGGGTATCCAGCTCGGAACCATAGAGGCTCCCGAGGGATGGATCTTTAAGATAAGCTGATACACGAGAAAAATGTTCATACGGGATACAGTGCGGCTCCGGCATATCGCCGGAGCCGCACTTGACTTGAATTTGAAGAAAGAATAACATATAAAAAGCGTGTTTTTGGCCGCTGCAGGAGCATTATGGGCAGTATATACTATGTAATGGGGAAAAGCGCATCAGGCAAGGATACAATCTATCATGAGCTGCGGCAGCGCTGCCCGCAGCTTGCGGAGATAGTTCCGTATACCACCAGACCTATCCGGGAGGGCGAGACAGACGGGATTCAGTATCATTTCTGCACGCCGCAGCGCATGCAGGAGCTGGAGGATGAGGGAAGAGTAATAGAAATCCGTACATACCAGACAGCATGCGGGCCATGGAGCTATGCTACGGTGGATGACGGAAGGATGGATCTGAGCTGCAAAAGCTATCTTGCCATCGGAACACTTGAGTCATACGAAAAACTGAGAAAATATTTCGGCCAAAATCGGGTTGTGCCGATCTACATAGAGGTGGAGGACGGCTTACGGCTTGAGAGGGCGCTGAGCCGGGAGCGGCGGCAGAAAAGGCCGCAGTATGAGGAGCTTTGCAGGAGATTTCTTGCTGATCAGGCAGACTTCTCGGAGGCACGGCTGGCAGAGTGCGCGATCACACGGCGGTATATCAATGACGATCTCGAACGATGTGTGCTGGAGATATGCTGCATGATAGAAAGCAGAACAGGGGTATGAAATGGCAGGCGTCACGGAGATAAAATGCCATATGAGGGATGCCTGGAAGGCCGGGAAGCTTTCCCATGCCTATATCATCTCAGGCGGCAGCAGCCGGCAGCGCCGCGATATAGCAGACAGTCTGGCACAGCTGCTGCTCGGGCGCAATGAGGCCACGAGAAAGCAGCTGGAAAGCGGAACTCATCCGGATCTTTTTGAGATAACGCACGAAAAGCCGGCCTCTATCAGCGTCGATGATATAAGGAGACAGCTGAGCGATACGGTTGATACAAGACCATACGGAACCGACAGCAAGCTTTATATCATAGATGAGGCAGACAAGATGACAGCACAGGCGCAAAATGCTGTGCTGAAGACGATAGAGGAACCTCCGGAATATGTATCCATATTGCTGATGACAAGGAATCCCGAGATTCTTCTTGAAACCATACGAAGCCGATGCGTGGATATGAAAATCACCGGGGATGATGAGGAACTGAGTGTATCGCCTGAGCACATACAGATACTCAGGATGATGACACAGCCAAGCGTCGAAGGCATCATGAATGCTGCATCAGAGCTGAAGAGCAGTAAGGACGGCATCATTGCCTTCATATCATCGGCAAGGCTGTGGATGAGAGATATACTTTTTATGAAGCTGACCGGAGATGAGGCAGGTCTGGCGCTGAAAGAGGAAGCTGAATATATAAAGAAATCCGCTGCCGCCATGAGCCTTGAGGATATAGAGCAGGGGATCAGAGCGGCGGACGAGGCGGAAAGCAGGATAGAAAGCAATGTAAATACAGAGCTGACGCTGCAGCTGATGCTTATGGAGATGGCTGTGAACAAGCAGGCATAAGGCTGGCAGCCTTCGGCTGAAAGGACATATATGGTGACAGTAGTCGGAGTCAGATTCCGGGAGGTCGGAAAGATTTACTATTTCGCACCGGGAGAGCTGATATTAAAAAGAGGCGATCATGTGATCGTGGATACGGTAAGAGGTCAGGAATACGGCACAGTGATGCTGGGCAACAGACAGGTGGAGGACGAGGATATAGTCAAACCGCTGAAGGCGGTGGACCGAATCGCAACTCAGGATGACGAGGAGCGGGAGGCAGCAAACAGAGACAAGGAGCAGGATGCATTTAAGATATGCAAGGCACGCATCCGTGAGCATGGTCTGGATATGAAGCTGATCTCCGCAGAGTATGCGTTTGACAATTCCAAGATTCTGTTCTGCTTTACGGCGGACGGAAGAGTCGACTTCAGAGATCTGGTAAAGGATCTTGCTTCAATATTTAAGATTCGTATAGAACTTCGGCAGGTAGGTGTGAGAGACGAGACAAAAATCATGGGAGGCATAGGCTATTGCGGCCGCCCTCTGTGCTGCTGCAGCTATCTGTCTGACTTCGTCCCGGTATCCATCAAGATGGCCAAGGAACAGAATCTCTCACTCAATCCCCAGAAGATCAGCGGCATGTGCGGAAGGCTTATGTGCTGCCTGAAGAATGAGGTTGAGGCATATGAGGATCTGAACACACGGCTTCCGAAGCAGGGGGCAAAGGTTCGGACGAAAGACGGACGCGAGGGGATCGCGCAGAATGTCAATGTACTCAGAGAGTCTATTCAGGTACTGTTTACCGACGATAAGGGCAACAGAGAGATGGAGGAGTTCGCGGCAAGCGAGCTGAAATTCACCCCGCGCAAAAAAAAGCCGGCATGTGCAGGCTGCGAGGGCTGCAAAGGAGCGCAGGAGAATGCCGACGCACAGACATTCGGTGAAAATGATGTGACAGGCGAGTTTTCTGCAGAGACAGAGGGAGACCGTGATCCCGCGCTGCTAACCCCGGAGGCTGAGGGACTGTCCGATGCAGAGAAGAAGGACACCGAATCTGCTCATACAGACAGACCGAGGAGAAGGCGAAAACCGTATACTGAAAGATCTCCGAAAAATCAGGATGAATCCGGCCGGGGAGGAAACGGAAGCAGCCACCGGAATGGACAGCACGGCACAGACGGAGGCCGGAATCGCCGCACCGGCAGACATACAAACGAAGAAATCCGTGATAGCGGGGCAGACAGAAGCACGGACAGGCACGTCGGGACACGACAGGAGGACAGGCGTAAAAACGGCTTTCCGGCAAGGAATCAGCGTAGGCGGCCGCGTATCAATCAGGCAGGGAATGCCGCAGGAGCAATGCCCGATGCGGGACACAGGCATGAGTGACAGGACAAAAGAAGCAGACGGATTATTGATTCATCCGCATGAAAGGCTGGATGACCTTGAACGCAGCAATCTGAAAATCATACAGGATCCGAAGCGGTTCTGCTTCGGGATGGACGCTGTGCTGCTTTCAGGGTTTGCGCAGGTGAAAGCAGGTGAATCGGTGCTTGACATAGGGACGGGAACGGGCATCATACCGCTTTTGCTATCAGCAAAAACACAGGGAAGACACTTTACAGGGCTTGAGATTCAACCGGCTATGGCGGATATGGCGGCGCGCAGCGTCGCCTATAATCATCTTGAGTCAAGCATAGACATAGTATGCGGGGATGTCTGCAAATCAAGCGAGCTCTGGAAGTCCGGCACATGGGATGTGATTACCTGCAACCCGCCGTATATGAATGACAGGCACGGACTGAAAAACCCGGATGACGCGCTTGCCGTGGCACGCCATGAGATTGCGTGCACGCTGGAGGATATACTTCGCGAGAGCTCCAGAATGCTGAAAAACAAGGGGCGTCTGTATATGGTGCATCGCCCGCACCGGCTCATTGATATCATCGACGGTATGCGAAGATACAGGCTGGAGCCGAAGACAATGCAGATGGTGCATCCCTACGCGGACAAGGAAGCAAATATGGTTTTGATAGAAGCGGTGAAGGACGGAGGTGTATATCTGCACGCGCTGCCGCCGATCATCGTTTATGAATCAGAGGGCGTATATACGCGTCAGATCACGCATATCTACGGATATTGAGGAAAGGAGTCGCATGCCCGGTCAGTTGTATCTGGTTGGAACACCGATAGGCAATCTGAATGATATGAGCCCGAGGGCGCTGCAGACGCTGCGGGAGGCGGATCTTATCGCGGCTGAGGATACCAGAACCTCCATGAAGCTTATGAATCATTTTGGAATCAAGGTTCCTATGACAAGCTATCATGAATATAACAAGATTGATAAGGCACATGAGCTGGTGACCCGCCTTCTTGAAGGCACAAACATTGCATTGATAACGGATGCCGGGATGCCGGCGGTCTCAGATCCCGGAGAGGAGCTGGTTCGCATGGCGATGGACGCAGGTATCACAGTGAGTGTTGTTCCGGGTCCCACGGCAGTTGTGAGCGCACTTGCCATAAGCGGGCAAAAAACCAGAAGATTCGTGTTCGAGGGATTTCTGCCGGCAGACAAGAAGGAGCGCGAAGAGGTGATGGCATCTCTTGAAAATGAAACGCGAACCATCATTCTGTATGAGGCACCCCACAGGCTTGGAAAGACGATAGAGCTGTTGTCAAGGACATTGGGGGAACAACGAAAAATCAGTATCGTGCGGGAGCTGACCAAGGTTCATGAGGAGGTCTGGCGGACAACCCTCGCAGAGGCGGCACGGGCCTATGCCGAGAGCGACAGGCAGGCGCGCGGAGAATATGTGCTTGTCATCGAAGGACGGGATCCCGGGGAGCTTCTGCGGGAAAAACAGGCAGAGTGGGATATGATGAGCATCCGAGAGCATGTCCGGCTCTATGAGGAACGGGGAGACGACCGAAAAACCGCTATGAAAAAGGTTGCGCAGGAGCGCGGGATATCAAAACGGGATGTATACAAGGAATGTCTTGAGTAAAACTGCTGCATGCCGGGAGGAACAAGTCTGGAAGTAAACTTCCAAACTTGATGGGCGATTCAAATACGAGCGTGTGCAAGCACCGCTCGTGCTTGAATCTGGAGGACAACATATGCTGAAGGTTCATACAATAGTAACC
>CAVIJY010000052.1:0-11728 GCA_963643215.1 Lachnospiraceae bacterium
TCGCGGGCTGCTATCGCATGGCACTCTGTAATCTGCTCTCGCTTCGCGAGAGCAGGTGCTCAGCGGTTCGCAGCTAGCCGCTCCGTCTGCGCACTTCGTGCTTGCCGATCGCGGGCTGCTATCGCATGGCACTCTGTAATCTGCTCTCGCTTCGCGAGAGCAGAACACGAGTGCTCAAAAAGCCCCGGTACTTTTGTACCGGGGTTAGGTTGCGCGTGCGTGAGAGGATTCGAACCCCCGACACCTTGGTCCGTAGCCAAGTGCTCTATCCAGCTGAGCTACACACACATACTGCAAGATGTTACTTTAGTGCAGTTGCCAGCTTTTGTCAAGGGGTAAATTGCGGGTACACAGCAGACCGCAAGTGCTCATTCTGTCGTAAAGTCCGGATCAGTCGGAGCCTTTCCGAGCATCTCGTCGCCTACCAGCATATCATCTATGGCAGTCACTATTCCGTTGCTGTTTGTTGCATACTTTACTCCGTCCTCGTCCTTGGAGCCTGACTTGTTCTTCTCTACCTTGCCGCTTGTATTGACCAGATAGTTCTTGTATCCTCCATACTCGCTGCTGGACGGTATGGAGATGATCTGATACTTGGTTCCGGGCTCAGCCTTCTGGATCCTTCCGTTGTAGTACAGATATCCGTCCTTTACACCGTCATATCCGCGGCCGTTGGCGCTGAAGTAGTAGGTGCACTTTTCGCCGTTTGACTCTTCCAGTGTGAACTTGCCTGACTGTACATTGCAGTTCACATACGACCCGAAATAGTATGCATGCCAGCTGTCACTCGTGGCGCTGTCATATACCTTCTGCAATCCGTATACCGGGGTTCCGTATTCGTTGAAGAGATACTGCCTTCCGCCTATCTTTACTATCTCATTGGCGCTCAGTCTTCCGTCCAGATCGCACTTGGGTCTTCCGTCCGTGCTGAAATAGAACCACTCAACCGATCCTTTATAGGAACCCTCTATATCGTCCGGCGGATAGTACGAATACCATCCCGTTCTGACAGTTCCGTCGGTGTTGTAGAATCTGTAGTTTGATATTCCGCTGTAATCCGAGTCTCCCAGATTCACCCAGCCGGTCTGCAGCTTTCCGTCTGCATCAAAGCAGTACTTCGTTCCGTCTATACGCCTCTCGGCGTAGTTTTCTGTTCCGCTTATCTCCGGAGTAAATTTCTTGCCTGATGACAGGAAATAATACCAGTGGGCATCATCCGATGTGGTAGTGATCACGGTCGTGGGGCCGTCATCCTCGGAATCCGTCGGATCCTTCAGAAGCGCCCATCCGGTCTTCATGACACCATTCTCGTCACAGTAGTATGTGTCGTCCAGTATCCAGCCGGTTTCCATGTGCCCATTGTCGTCAAAATGATACTTTTTGCCGGCTATTGTCAGCCATTTGTCCTGTACTCTTTTTCCGTTTTCGTTGAAATAGTACCAGAAGGTGCCCTCGCTGTCGGTGATCTGAAGCCACTTTCCGGTGACCATGACTCCGTTGTCTCCTATGTAGTATGTGTCCTCAACCCATGTGCTGTAAGCCATATATCCGTCGGAATCCAGCCATCTCCAGAGATTGTCCGCTCCCTGCTGCCACTGGTTGGTCACGACATAGCCGTTCTTGTCAAGATACTGCCAGCGTCCCGAGGAATCCTGAGTCCATCCGGCTGCCGCAAGGGATGTCATAGAGCCGGCAAGAACCATTCCGGCTGTCATAATCGTTATGATCAATGATCTCTTCTTCATGTTTGGGTCACCTCATAGGTTTGATTTTACCATATGTTGTTGCATTGTCTATACGAAAATGCCTAAAGATTCCTTGCAGAATGCTTAAAAGCGTGCATTTTCCGCTCTGTATGACAAATCCCGGAGCGGCTGATGCCGCCCCGGGATGCAATGCTGTCTGTGATTTGTGAAGCCGCCTTGTCTGCCAAGGGTCTTCTTTATTTAATGTATTTAGTCAGGGTACGCCCGAACCTCCGGTTACTCGGATTGTTTCAGAACAGTCCTGAGATCCTGCCGTTCTCATCAACATCGATCTTCTCTGCTGCCGGTACCTTCGGAAGACCCGGCATGGTCATGATCTCGCCCGTCAGAGCTACTATAAAGCCTGCTCCCGCAGAGATCTTGACGTTTCTTACCGTGATCTTGAAGTTCCTGGGTGCGCCCATAAGTGTCGGATCATCCGAGAATGAATACTGCGTCTTGGCCATGCACACAGGTACATTGTCATATCCCAGCCTGTGGAGCTTTTTGAGCTGCCTGAGTGCATTGTCCGTGTAGTTCACGCCGTCCGCGTGGTAGATCTTGGTTGCGATCGCCTCAATCTTCTCCTCTATGGTCTGATCCAGTTCATATGAGTGATGGAACTCATGCGGCTGATCGCAGAGCTTCACTACCTCCTCTGCCAGCGCCTTGCCGCCTTCGCCGCCCTTCGCCCATACCTCGGACAGGACAGCCTTGACACCTATATCCTCGCATGCCTTGCGTACCAGCTCGAACTCTGCCGCTGTATCAGTCGGGAACGCGTTGATAGCAACCACACAGGGCAGACCGTATACATTTCTGATATTGCCGACATGCTGCAGGAGGTTCTCCATGCCCTTGCTCAGCGCATCCAGATTTTCCGTGCCCAGCTCGTCCTTCTTCATGCCACCGTGCATCTTGAGCGCTCTCACCGTCGCCACCATCACGACTGCATCCGGCTCGATGCCCTCTTCGCGGCACTTGATGTCGAGGAACTTCTCTGCGCCCAGATCCGCTCCGAAGCCCGCCTCCGTCACTACGTAGTCGCCCAGCTTGAGTGCCAGCTTCGTCGCCTGCACAGAATTGCAGCCGTGTGCGATATTGGCAAAGGGGCCTCCGTGGATAAATGCAGGCGTATGCTCCAGCGTCTGAACAAGATTGGGCTTTAAGGCATCCTTGAGAAGCGCTGTCATGGCTCCTTCAGCCTTGAGATCATGAGCGGTCACCGGCTGTCCCTTGTAATTGTAGCCGACGATGATGCGTGCCAGTCTCTTCTTCAGATCCACGATATCGTTGGCCAGGCAGAACACAGCCATAACCTCCGATGCAACCGTGATATCAAAGCCATCCTCGCGGGGTGTTCCGTTTGACTTGCCTCCGAGTCCGTCCACAATCATGCGGAGCTGACGGTCATTCATATCAACAGCACGCTTCCAGGTGATCTGTCTCGGATCTATACCGAGTTCGTTGCCCTGCTGTATGTGATTGTCCAGCATGGCTGCCAGAAGGTTGTTGGCTGCACCGATCGCATGAAAATCTCCGGTGAAATGCAGGTTGATATCCTCCATGGGGATAACCTGCGCATAGCCTCCTCCGGCAGCTCCTCCCTTGACTCCGAATACCGGGCCGAGGGACGGCTCTCTGAGAGCCGCTACAGACTTTTTGCCTATCTTGCGAAGTCCGTCGGCCAGACCCACGGATGTTGTGGTCTTGCCTTCTCCGGCCGGAGTAGGCGATATGGCTGTTACCAGGATCAGCTTTCCGTTCTGTTTCTCTGCCAGACCGCCCTCGCAGGCCGGTTTTTTCAAAACACCGTAATCAATCTTGGCCTTGTAGCGCCCGTAGACCTCGACATACTTTTCATCGAGACCTACCTCCTTTACAATCTCGCGGATATCAAGAGGTCTTGCCTCCTGAGCGATTTCTATATCCGACTTGAACCCCATACCGTCTCCTTTCTCCCTTCTGTCGGGGGAAGGACAGATGGGATAGCTTTGTTATGTTAATATCTTAACGAAGGCTATCCGAGGTTCCCGAATGCAGAATAACATCGTGGTATCCTCCCTCAACGATGCTGGTGGAAGAAACAACAGTCATCACTGCTTTCTCGTGGAGATCCTCGATGTTAGTCACTCCGCAGTTGCACATGGTAGACTTGACCTTGTAAAGGCTCTTTGCCACATTGTCATGAAGCGGTCCGGCATAGGATACATAGGAATCCACTCCTTCCTCGAAGGAAAGTCCCTCCTTGCCTCCGAGATCGTATCTCTGCCAGTTGCGCGCCCTATTGGAGCCCTCGCCCCAATACTCCTTTACATACTGACCATTTATCATGACCCTGTTGGTAGGGCTCTCGTCAAATCTAGCGAAATACCGTCCAAGCATCATGAAATCAGCGCCCATGGCCAGTGCCAAGGTCATATGATAATCATGTACTATGCCGCCGTCAGAGCAGATCGGCACATATATACCCGTCTCCTCGAAGTATCTGTCTCTCTCTGCCGCCACCTCGATCAGTGCTGTAGCCTGGCCGCGTCCGATACCCTTCGTCTCGCGGGTGATGCAGATGGAGCCGCCGCCGATTCCTATCTTTACAAAGTCGGCACCGCATTCCGCAAGAAAACGGAAACCCTCTGCATTTACGACATTGCCTGCACCGATTTTTACCGTATCACCGTAATTCTCGCGCACCCAGTCGATGACCAGCTTCTGCCATATGCTGTAGCCTTCCGAGGAGTCTATGCACAGTACATCAGCCCCCGCTTCAAGTAATGCGGGGATTCTTTCCTTATAATCCCTTGAATTTATACCCGCTCCGACCATAAAGCGCTTCTCTGCGTCCTGAAGTGCAAGCGGATATTCTTTGTGCTCTGCGTAATCTTTTCTGAATACAAAATACATCAGATTGTCATTTTCGTCAACTATCGGGAGTGAGTTCAGTTTATTGTCCCAGATTATGTCGTTTGCTTCCTTAAGTGTTGTACTCGCAGGAGCCGTGATCAGCTTCTCTCTGGGCGTCATAAACTCTCTGACCTTCATATCGGGAGACATTCTTGAAACTCTGTAGTCGCGGCTTGATACGATTCCGAGCAGCTTGCCCGTGGGATTGGCGTCCTCGGTTACGGCCACTGTAGAGAATCCAAGTTTTTCCTTGAGTGCAAGCACATCCGCCAGTGTATTCTCGGGAGTCAGGTTTGCTCCGCTCACGACAAAGCCGGCCTTCTTGTTCTTGACCTTTCTGATCATCTCCGCCTCGGACTCTATACTCTGAGAGCCGTATATAAATGACATACCGCCCTCTCTCGCCAGAGCTACGGCAAGCGTGTCATTGGATACCGACTGCATGATAGCCGATACCATGGGGATATTCAGACTGATAGGGCAGTCCTCCTTCCCTTTTCTGTAGCGTACAAGGGGTGTCTTCAGAGATACCTTATCCGGGACGCAGTCCTGTGATGTGTATCCCGGAACGAGCAGGTATTCACTGAATGTTCTTGATGGTTCCTGATAGTAATGTGCCATTGTCGTCTCCTGTCCTGTATGATCGTATACAACTAAAGCAGCCGACCGCCCCGTGATCCGGTACCGACGAGGGGCGGCTGCCCCTGCGATCAGATACCTCTAAAATAGCTGACTGCTGCTTCGAATATTTTCATATCATACTCACCCGGAACATTTCTGTAAAGTGCATTTCCCTTGCGCTCGCTATGCCCCATCTTTCCGAAGATTCTTCCGTCAGCCGATGTGATTCCCTCTATAGCGAACATGGAACCGTTGGGATTGTGATCTGTCTCCATGGACGCATATCCGTCATAGTCCACATACTGCGTGGCTATCTGCCCGTGAGCTGCAAGCTCCCTTATCAGTTCCTCTGAGGCTATGAACCTGCCCTCTCCATGTGATACAGGAACCGTATATATATCGCCGGTTTTTACATATCTGAGCCAGGGAGACATATTGGATGCAACCCTTGTGCGGACCAGCTTGCTCTGATGCCGTCCTATCCTGTTGTATGTGAGCGTCGGAAAATCAGCATCGGTATCCATGATTCTGCCGTACGGAACAAGCCCGAGCTTGATCAGCGCCTGAAAGCCGTTGCAGATGCCGAACATCAGTCCGTCTCTTTCCTCCAGCAGCTGCGTCACTGCGTCCTTAACCGCCGGATTGCGGAAAAATGCCGTTATAAACTTCGCGGATCCGTCCGGCTCGTCGCCTCCCGAGAAGCCTCCCGGAACGGCTATCAGCTGTGCCTGTGCGATAGCAGCTGCAGCCTCCTCTACACTTGCGGCAACATCCGCACTGTCATGATTGCGGATAACAAGTATCTGCGCGTCAGCTCCTGCATCCATAAATGCCCTTGCCGTGTCATACTCGCAGTTCGTGCCCGGAAAAACAGGAATCAGCACGCGGGGCTTTGCCGTCCTGACAGCACATACTTTGTGCGTGTCCGTCTCATAGCTGAAGGTCTCTGCGCCGCCGTGATCATCGGCACGCACGGGATAAACCTCCTCCAGCACGCTCTCGTTGAGGCGGTAGAGCTCCTCGATATCCACGCTCTCGCCGGATATCGAGATCATGCCGTCGGAGGTCGTAGTGCCGAGCAGGATCGGCAGAGATGAACTGCCGCTGCCCTCCGCCCTGGATCCGGAGACCATACGATGCATCTCCTCAGGCGTCATATCCTCTGTCAGCTCCGCGATGATTGCACCGGGCATGGGAGCGTAGTAATTTACATGCTGCGCTGCCTGCGCAAAGCCAAGCCCCTCGCCGAAAGCCATATCCATGATGCCCTCTGCGATGCCGTGCTCCACAGCACGCGCGGAGAGCACCTTGCCGTGTGCCGCAAGCTCATGAAGCAGCTCAAAGCCTGCTATCGCACTCATTTCCTCTGCTCCGAGCAGATATACCGGATGACCTGTCCCTGCAAATGCACTCGGAATAACCTCATCCGCGCTCAGCGGTGCGATGGCAAATGAGATCAATGTCGGCGGAACATCTATATCGTTAAATGATCCTGACATTGAATCCTTGCCGCCTATACCTGCCGCACCAAGCTCCATCTGAGCATCCAGTGCTCCCAGAAGCGCCGCAAAAGGCTTGCCCCAGCGCCGCGGGTCATCCCTGAGCTTCTCAAAGAACTCCTGCAATGTAAGATATGCCTTTCGGTAGTCGGCGCCGGAGGCTACTATCTTGGCCACTGAGGTATACACAGCCGCATAGGATCCCTCATAGGGATCTGCGCTGCTCATGTCAGGATCAAAGCCCCACGACATGACGCTCGCCGCATCCGTATGCTGTCCGGGAAGAACCGGGAAGAGAGCCGCCATAGCCTGCTCCGGCGAGCGCCTTGTGCTGCCTCCGAATTTTGCAAGCACGCTGCCTGCTCCGATAGTTCCGTCGAATCTCTCTGCAAGCCCCCGGCGTGATGCCGTCTTCAGATTCTGCGCCATAGATCTCAGATCCGCGTAGGGCAGCTTATAGCCTTCCCGGCATTCTTTGTCCTTGTCCGCATCCTCTATTCTTATGTCTGCATGCTTTACAGCGCCGTTGGATGAGAGAAATTCTCTCGACAGATCAGCTATCTTCCTGCCCTTCCATGTCATGACCATGCGCGGCTCCTGTGTTACGACAGCAACTCTGTAGGCCTCCAGATTCTCCGCGGCGGCAGCCATGATGAAGCGCTCCTCATCCTGCGGTGCTACCACAACCGCCATCCTCTCCTGTGACTCTGAGATAGCCAGCTCTGTACCGTCAAGACCGTCATATTTCTTTCTTACTGCATCCAGATCTATGCTCAATCCGTCAGCCAGCTCGCCTATGGCTACGCTCACTCCGCCTGCTCCGAAATCATTGCAGCGCTTGATGAGCCTTGTGACATCTCCGTTTCTAAAGAGCCTCTGTATCTTGCGTTCCTCGGGTGCATTACCCTTTTGTACCTCGCTGGCCATGGTTTTGAGTGACTTCGCATCATGGCTCTTCGAGGAGCCCGTAGCGCCTCCGATTCCGTCGCGGCCGGTTCGTCCTCCGAGAAGTATAACCACATCACCCGGCTCCGGTATCTCGCGCACTACATTGCTCTTGGGCGCAGCGCCTACCACCACTCCGCATTCCAGGCGCTTTGCTATATAGTTCTCGTTGTAAACCTCGGCCACATGTCCTGTCGCCAGCCCGATCTGATTGCCGTATGAGGAATATCCCGCTGCCGCCGTCTGCGCGATCTGCCTTTGAGGAAGCTTGCCCGGCAGAGTATCCGCCAATGACTTTCTGGGGTCTCCTCCCCCTGTGAATCTCATCGCCTGATGCACATATGCACGCCCCGACAGCGGATCCCTGATGCATCCGCCTATGCAGGTCGCAGCGCCTCCGAAGGGCTCTATCTCCGTAGGATGGTTATGGGTTTCATTCTTGAACATCAGCAGCCAGTCCTGAGGCTGTCCGTCAACATCTATGCTGACATTGATGGAGCATGCATTTATCTCTTCGCTCTCATCAAGCTCTTCGAGCATGCCTCGCTTTTTCAGGGCTTTCGTTGCGATTGTTGCCAGATCCATCAGTGTCACAGGCCTTGCCGCCGCCTTCTCGGGGCCATAGACCTCGTCTCTGAGCCTCAGATAGCGCCCGTATGCCTCCTTTATCCTCGGATCCTCTATCTCCATGCTGTCTATATGCGTGGAAAATGTAGTATGCCTGCAATGATCCGACCAGTAGGTATCAACCACCCGGATCTCTGTGATGGTAGGATCCCGATGCTCTGTGTCCCTGAAATACGCCTGCAAAAACTTCAGGTCATCTATATCCATGGCCAGTCCGAGCTCTGACAGAAGGTCTGACAGCTCTGCCTCGCTCATCTGTATGAAGCCGGTCTGAACCGCAACAGTCTGCGGCTCCTCATGCTCCTGACTCAGAGAGTCCGGCAGCTCGAGCGATGCCTCACGCGATTCGACCGGATTTATGACAAATCCCTTGATTGCGGAGATATCCTCCTGCGAGAGGCTTCCGTACAGCACATACATCTTCGCGGACCGCACCGTCGGACGATCCCCGGCTGACAGCAGCTGTATACACTGAGCGGCAGAGTCCGCCCGCTGATCAAACTGTCCCGGAAGAGCTTCTACGGCAAACACAGCATTCGCCCCGTCTACAGCCGGTGCATCCGAGATCGTATCCAGCTGGGGCTCCGAGAATACTGTCCGCCTCGCATAGTCAAAAAGCTCTCTGTCTATGCCCTCCACATCATATCGGTTTATGATCCTGACTTTGGTCAGCCCTTCTATCCCCAGAAATGATCTGCATGTGGCCAGCATTCCCTCTGCCTCAGGGGCAAGCCCTTCCTTTTTTTCCACAAATACTCTGTATACCATGGGTTACCTCCCGGCCTCAGATGCCTGCCTTCTCACATGCCTCAAGTGCCCGTCTTCCTATGTCTTTTCTGTAGTATGCATTGCCGAAGGATACTTCCTGCACTCTGGCATAGGCCTTATCTATCGCCTCTTTCAGTGTTGCTCCCGTACCCGTGACTCCCAGAACTCTTCCTCCGTTCGTGAGAAGTCTTCCTTCCGCAAGCCTTGCTCCTGCCACATATGTATGCTTTGCGGCATCCTCGCTCATCGTGATCTCAAATCCCTTCTGATACTTCAGCGGATAGCCCTCCGATGCCATAACCACGCAGCATGCCGCTCCGTCCGAGAACTCCACAGATGTCTCGGCCAACGTTCCGTCAGTGGTGGCTCTCATGACCGTCAGAAGATCACTCTTCAGCAGCGGAAGCACGACCTGCGTCTCCGGATCCCCGAAGCGGCAATTGTATTCGATGACCTTCGGTCCGTTTTCCGTCAGCATCAGGCCAAAGTACAGACATCCCTTAAACGGGCAGCCCTCCGCCTTCATGGCCTCGACCGTCGGCATGAAGATCTCATCCATACAGCGCTGAGCTATCTTGTCAGTGTAGAATGGGTTTGGAGCTATGGTTCCCATGCCTCCGGTGTTCGGACCCTCATCACCCGTATGAGCCCGCTTGTGATCCATCGAGGATATCATGGGGATCAGCGTCTCCCCGTCTGTGAAGCTCAGCACCGACACCTCCGGCCCCGTCAGGAATTCCTCTATGACTATCCTGTCTCCCGACTTGCCGAATATTCTGTCCTCCATGACCGCACGAATCGCGTCCTCTGCCTCCTCGCGGGTCTGAGCTATAGTGACTCCCTTGCCCAGCGCCAGACCGTCCGCCTTTATGACTACCGGGATAGAGCAATCCCGGACATACTCCAGCGCTGCCTTCGCCGAATCAAATACCTCATAGGCCGCAGTAGGAATACCGTATTTTTTCATGAGATTCTTGGAAAAGACCTTGCTTGCCTCTATCCGCGCCGCCTTCGCATCCGGGCCGAATGCCGGTATACCCGCCGCGCTCAGCGCATCTACTGCACCCAGCGCCAGCGGATCATCCGGAGCCACTACCGCATAGTCGATATCATGGCTTCCTGCAAACTCTACAATCCCTGCGATATCCGTCGCCGCGATGTCCACGCATTCGGCATCAGCCGCTATTCCGCCGTTGCCGGGAAGCGCATACAGCCGCTCGATATCCTTGTTCTCCCTGAGCTTCTTTATGATCGCATGCTCGCGGCCTCCGCCGCCGATCACCATAATATTCATGTAAAAGCCTCCTGTTCTGCACCGGATTCCGTCCGGCGCGGCTGCATGCCGCATCAGTTTGCCGTATCAGTCTGCCTCGGACAGCCGATATCATGCGTTTTTAAATCAATGGTGGAACAGTCTCATGCCTGTAAATGCCATCACCATATCATATTTGTCGGCTGTCTCTATGACATTGTCATCACGAACAGATCCGCCCGGCTCCGCGATATAGCTTACGCCTGACTTTCTCGCTCTTTCCACATTATCACCGAACGGGAAGAATGCATCGGAGCCGACCGTCACGCCTGTCTGCTTTGCGATCCACTCCTTCTTTTCCTCCCTCGTCAGTACCTCGGGCTTTACCTTGAATACCTTCTGCCACTCTCCGTCGCGAAGCACATCCTCATATTCATCGGACATGTAAACATCTATCGCATTGTCCCGGTCCGGACGGTGAATCTTGTCCACGAACTGCAGACCGAGCACCTTCGGATTCTGACGCATCCACCAGTTGTCGGCCTTCTGTCCCGCCATTCTGGTGCAGTGGATACGGCTTTGCTGTCCTGCTCCGATACCGATGGCCTGTCCGTCCTTGACATAGCATACGGAGTTTGACTGTGTATACTTGAGCGTGATGAGCGAGACTATCATATCTATCTTGGCCTCTCTGGTCAGATTCTTGTTCTTCGTTACTATATTGCTGATCAGCTCCTCATCGATTCTGAAATTGTTATGGCCCTGCTCAAAGGTCACTCCGAACACATCCTTCTGCTCGAGCGGCGCACAGGTGTAGTCCGGATCTATCTGGATGACATTGTAATTGCCTTTTTTCTTCTTTTTAAGAATCTCCAGTGCCTCCGGTGTATATCCGGGAGCTATGATTCCGTCGGAGACCTCCGGATAGATATATGCCGCCGTCTGCTCGTCGCAGATCTCCGACAATGCCGCCCAGTCGCCGTAGGAGCTCATGCGGTCCGAGCCTCTCGCGCGGATATATGCGCTTGCTATAGGAGATGGCTGCGCATCCTTTTTCACAAAATATATCTGCCTTTCCACATCGGTCAGCGGCTTCATGCACACTGCCGCACCGGCGGGCGATACATGCTTGAAGCTGGCTGCCGCAGGCAGTCCCGTGGCCTCCTTGAGCTCCTTTACCAGCTGCCATGAATTCAACGCATCCAGGAAATTGATAAATCCGGGTCTTCCGCACAGAACCGTGACCGGAAGCTCCGATCCGTCTTTCATAAAGATTCTTGATGGTTTCTGATTCGGGTTCATACCGTACTTAAGCGCAAGTTCATTCATGATATGTCATCTCCTTAAACGTTCTTGTTGAATATCCGTTC
>CAVIJY010000053.1:0-11438 GCA_963643215.1 Lachnospiraceae bacterium
CTCTATCTCCCACCGACATGCCCCTAAAGGGACTAGCTACGCGTCGCGGCATGTCGTGGGAGATAGAGTTTTGACTCTGTAACCAATATTTTGTAAAATGAAAAAACAAGCTATTCTGTGCTTAAGATAACGATACAGGAGGGAAATGTTATGACAACACAGACAATCATATGCCTGGTGGTATTTGTATGTACGCTGATAAGCTTCATCATCGGCAAGATAACCATGGCAAATACCGCTATTCTGGCAATGCTGGTGCTGGTTTTCACAGGCTGCCTTGATGCGAAGACGGCTTTGGGAGGCTTCGGCAACAGCAACACCATCATCATGGCCTCGATGTTTATCATCGCGTCAGGCTTCGGAAGAACCAAGATGGTAAAGAAGCTGTCGGCACTGATAGGCAAGGTCAGCAAGGGATCATTTACCGTAGTTCTGGCCGGATATGTGCTGATCAACTGCCTGCTGTGCCAGTTTGTAAACAGCTCCATGGCATGCTTCTCCATCGTATTCCCGCTTGCATGCGCCATGTGCGATGAGCTTGGATACAGCCGCTCAAAGATGATCTTTCCGATAGGTATGATATCCATCGCGTCTGTAGGAGCGCTTCCGCTCGGAGGAAATGCCGTAGCATATCTGACGCAAAACGGTTATCTGGAGGCGTATGAGTATACCACCTACCAGTGGAAGATGTTTGATTCCTGCATCGGACGACTGCCTTCCATCATTTTTCTGATCATATACTGCATATTTGTGGCACCGAAATTCTGCCCGGAGCAGCCGGTGATCCCGGTATCGGATATCAAGCCGGTAGGCTCTGACGGCAAGGAGGCGGCTCCGCTTACACCCGTGCAGGAGATTCTTGGATATTCTATATTCTTCGGCGTAGTTTTGCTTCTTCTGACATCCTCGTTCCACAGCATTCCGTCATGGGAGATCTGTATGGCCGGTGCGGCAGTCATGGTTGCAAGCGGCATACTGAAGTCGTCTCAGGCCTATGCGGCGATCGGCATGGGCGGAATGGTCATGATGTATGTGGGTATGCTCGGAGTAGGCAATGCGCTTACGGCCACGGGTGCGGCGACGGTCATCGGAGAGTCGATCGGAGGCATGCTTGGAAGCAATCCCAACCCGTATCTTGTGGGCGCGGTGTTCTTCGGCATACCGTTCGCGCTTACACAGTTCATGATGAATGCTGCGGTTATCAATGTATTTCTTCCGATAGCTATCATCACATCCAAGTCACTTATGATCAATCCCATCGGACCGGTGCTGCTGGTCACCATCGGCTCTCTGACGGCATTTATGACACCTATGGCTACGCCTACGGTTTCCATGGTCATGGGTCTCGGCGGATATGACCAGAAGACACTTTTGAAGATGAGCTGGCTTCCGGCCATACTGATGTTTATCATCAATGTAGGCTGGGTTATGACGGTATTTCCGAACTAAGGCAGGGAAAGGAGAAAAAAGCATATGGCAAGACAGGACAATCCTATATTTGAGCAGATAAAAGAGGCTGCTGATGGGATGAGAGACGAGCTGGTTGCATTCAGAAGAGATCTGCACAGACATCCGGAGCTGGGATGGACGGAGATGCGGACATCCTCACTGATAGCCAGAGAGCTCAAAAAGATGGGAATGGATGAGGTTCTGGTAGGCGATCAGGTATGCGACGCAGCCGACCGCATGGGAGTTCCTTCGGATGAGATCCTTGACGAACATTACAGACTGGCTGAGGAAACCGGAGCGGATCCGGAGTTTCTCCCCTATACAAAGGGCGGAATGACTGGTGTGATCGGTATCCTCCGCTGCGGAGAGGGTCCTGTGATCGGAATGAGGTTTGATATAGATGCGCTGCCCATTCTTGAGAACAACACGCAGGAGCATTTCCCTGTAACCCAAGGATTCAGATCGGAGTTTGACGGCGTGATGCACGCGTGCGGACATGACGGCCATACAACTACAGGAATCGGAGTTGCGAGGCTTCTGTGCAGCATGAGAGACAGGCTTCACGGAACCATCAAGTTTATCTTCCAGCCGGCAGAGGAGGGTGTGCGAGGCGCAAAGTCTATCGTAACCAAGGGCCATCTGGATGATGTACAGTATCTGTTCGGTGCGCATATCGGAGGAAGCGCAGATGTCAAGGAGGCCACCATCGGCGTAGGCACGGGAAGATCGCTTGCGACAACCAAGATGGATGTCACATTCCATGGCAAGGCGGCACACGCCGGAGCAGCACCCAATGAGGGCGACAATGCGATGCTGGCGGCAGCCTGCGCCGTCATGAATCTTCAGGCTATTCCCAGGCATGGTGCATCAGCCACCCGTATCAATGTCGGAAAGCTGGTGGCGGGATCAGGCAGAAATGTCATCTGCGACAAGGCCGTGCTGGAGATGGAGGTTCGCGGACTGACAAGTGAGGGCAATGACTACATGGCGAACTACGCAAGACGCATAGTTGCCGCGGCTGCACAGATGCACGGATGTACATATGATATCGTGCTTCAGGGAGAGGCGAAGAGCAACTGCAACTCTGCCGAGCTCATGAAGGAAGTTGCTGATGTGTGCCGCAACAAGCTGCATCTGAATACCATCGAGGTACCGGACAATCCGAACGGAGGCGGAAGCGAGGACTATGCTTTTATGTCCGATCGTGTACACAGCCGCGGCGGACAGTCGTGCTACTTCATGAATATTGTTCCGCTGGAAGGACCGATTCACAATCAGCACTATGATTTCAATGAGGATGCTCTGACAAACGGTGTGAAGGCATTTGCGGGGCTTGCGGCGGATCTCATGATCGCGCAGTAGATCACCGCTCGCTTTTTGCGGCATATGCAGTCCAGTCAGTGACGGTATCCTCTGCCAGCTGACTGAGCTGCTCCCAATCGGATTCGGAGCATTCATCATAAACTCCTACTACAACAAAGCCTGCGCTTCTGGCGGTAATCGAGGCCGCAAGAGAGTCTTCAAAGACCGCTACATCATGTGAAGAGGGCGCACCGAGACGCCGTGAGGCCTCGAGATATACATCGGGATGATCCTTGCTTTTGCCGACATCTTCGCATGAAAGCAGAAAGTCAAAGCAGTCTCTTATCCCGAGTCGCGACAGGCATATATCGATAAGCGAAGAGCCGGTGGCAGACGCTACGCACATCTTAACGCCTTGTGCCTTAAGTATGCTCAGATAGCGCTGTACACCGGCTTTAAGCTGTATGTCGCTGCGATAATGAACAGCCATGATCCGGTATATCTCGTCAACTATGGAATCTATACTCTCCGTTATGTCAAAAAGCTCTCTGAACAAAACCGCGGTATCGTGGATGGTCTGAGTCTTGATTCTATCCAGCAGTTCTTCAGTTTGCAGCTCCTTCGGGATGCTGTGGCTGTCAAGATATTCCAAAGCGGCATTCTGCCAGCATTTCATGGAGTCCACTAAGGTTCCGTCCATATCGAAGATTGCATACTTTTTGTTCATATCTGTCATCTCTCCGAAAATTCATTTTAAAGGTGTAAGCATTGCTAATTGTTATCACAGTTACGGCAAGGATGCAAGACTGTAGAGCAGAGAAGATATTGCGCCGAAACCTACCGGGGATTATATTAGATGATGCTGCGGAGATTTTGCAGGTTTGAGAGGCATCCCGCAGGAATAAGAATCCAGAAGCAGGAGCAAAGCCGGAGCATGGCAAGAGACAGAATTACAGGAATAAATTTTGTGAGAATGATGCTGGCTGCAGGTATCATAGTATTTCACTATTCATGCCACAACAGCGCACCGATCAAGCCGCTCTACATGGTAAACGGCTATGCGGTGGGAGAGATAATCACAACATGCTTTATCATGCTCTCCGGAGCCATGATGTATTACAATCACGAGACGGTTTCGGACATCATCAGTTTCTGGATCAAGCGCTTCATATCGATATATCCGGCATTCTGGATAGTATACTTTCTTGAGTATATGAACAATGCTGCCGGAACAGGCACATTTTTCTGGAGCGGAGCAAGGAAATGGACGGTGCTGGTATCCATCGCCGGGATGGACGGATATCTGATGAGCGGCGGGTATGGGACCTATTATATCCTCGGGGAATGGTTTCTTGGGGTTATTCTGCTGCTGTATGCGCTGTATCCCGCCTTATCATGGCTTGTAAAGAAGAACTTTTGGATGACGGGGATCGGAATATATGCGGCCTACGGAGCATGGCTGTACTCAGGAAGACCTTTCTGGTTCGGCATGACACAGTACACTGCGATGTTTTATACAGGCATGCTGATCATCAGATACAGAAAAAGAATGCTTGAAGGATGGACGGCTCCGGCTGTGTCGCTGCTGGTATGCATACTGATATCCGTGATAAATATTCCTGTATATAAGCCGCTTTATATGGCATATGCCGTCGGTGTATTTGTCATATTGCAGAGAATAGGCACATGGATCGAGAAATGGCCGGCTGCAAAGGCAACAGCGGACTTCATAGGTGGAATTTCCTACGAGATATTTCTGGTGCAGCATCTGACCATATTGCGGATGCTTCGCATCGCGGATCCGCAGGACGCTGCGGGAATCACGATCAATATATCCGCAATCATGCTGGTCTGCGTCATATATGCCAAGCTGCTGAATCTTGCGGCTACAGGCGCGGTGGGGATGTTCAGAGGGACTGACGCACCGAGAAAGAACTCTGACCGGCAGACGAAGTGATGGTTTGGCGCTTTCACCAAAACACAAAAACTATTCTGTAAATACCATCTGGATATGATTGAGCAAACCTGCCGTAAATTTATTGCATTTCTTCGGATATAATGCTGGGATTGACACCCTGCCTTCTCCTCCCGTATAGTTTCATCACACATATACTTTGCTTTCAGCAAGGTCTTCTTCGAAATATCCGTCTCGAGTCATATCTTGAAACTGATCATTTAAAAACATATTTCAGATCATCAGCAATCTACACAACGGAAAATGCCGAAAACAGCATTTCCGTGAACTTTTCTTGCCTGAAGGATCAGGCACGTCTTGTTTTCACATATTCGTCTGATAAAGACGAAGAACGGAGAATCGATGAAAAATTCAACATTGAGACAGGTTACGGCTGCTGCGGTTGTGGCAGCTATCGGATCATTGTGTGTAGCGGCAGGAACCTACGCCAGATATGCATCAAAAGCGACGGCTGCAGATGCGTCAAGGATAGCCAAATGGGGCGTGGAACTGTCAGCGTCAGGAAATCTGTACGGAGAGCAGTACGGCGAGGACGGAGCCATTGAGGTCTATGATGAGCTTGACAAGGCTGCAGTGCGTACGGCTTCAAAAGGTACAGATATCATAGCGCCCGGAACAAAGCATACCGGAGGCCTGAGATTTGCGCTCGGAGGAACGCCTGAGGTAAAAACGCAGATAGACGCGGTGATTAAAAGTGAAAATATATATCTGAAGAAGGGAACATACGCTATCGCTCAGCAGATACCGGATGGTGCGGTTACCGCAGCCGGCTATGATAATATGCAGCCGAAGCTGTATTATCTGTCGGAGGGCACATACAAGACGGCACCGGCAGACTATGATGAGACTGTCACAAAATACTACACGATGGAGAATGAGGTCACGCTCAGCGAGGATTACTATCCTGTCGTTTACAGCTCGACACATATGAACTCATCAGATATATCATCAGATTCATTGGGAGATATAGCCGAGAACATAGCGCAAAAGCTTGGAAGTCCGTCGGTGTCTGAGACGGAAGGGATAACGATATACACCGTGAGCGCACAGTACGATCCGGGGACGGATCTGGGCACCACTTTGCAGTTGTCGGAGGAGTCTATCGGATGGAAGTGGTCGTATATGCAGGGCGAGGAAGGCTCGGCAACGGAGAAGATGTATTCCGGTGCCGACACCATCCTCGGAAGCATAGGCTCTGTCCCTGAGGGAAGTGAAGTACTTAAATCAACGGCCAATGGCTATATCCCCGTGGAGCAGGACACTGACTATCATCTGTCCACAAGCTTTGATATGACAGTCAGTGTCACACAGGTGAATTGAGCTGCAATCATGACAGCAGCACGGCGTCAGTTTCCTCCTGTACGCCTGTTTTCTCGGCAAAGCGCTCCAGAAGATCTGCTTTTGTCAGACGGCTTTTCTCCTCGCCGGATATATCGAGTGCGATGCGGCCTTGATCCATCATGATAAGCCGGTTGCCGTGACGGATAGCATCTGTCATATTATGAGTTATCATGAGTGCCGTAAGCCGGTTTTCGCTGATGATCTTGTCTGAGAGCTCCAGCACCTTTCTGGCGGTGCCGGGATCCAGAGCAGCAGTGTGCTCATCAAGCAGCAGAAGCTTGGGTGTTTGAAGAGAGGCCATAAGCAGCGTCAGCGCCTGACGCTGTCCGCCGGACAGCAAACCGACCTTTGCAGTGAGTCTTGTTTCAAGGCCGAGCCCCAGTGAGGCAAGCTTTTCACGGTATATCTCCCGCTCTGCTGCAGTCACACCCCATTTCAGACCTCGCTTTTTGCCTCGACGCATGGCAAGAGCGAGGTTTTCTTCGATCTGCATGGCGGGAGCAGTGCCCATCATGGGGTCCTGAAATACCCGTCCGATATACTTCGCACGCTTGTATTCAGGCATACCGGTCACATCCTCGCCGTCGATGAGAATGGCTCCGGAATCAACAGGCCATACACCGGCGACAGCATTTAAAAGAGTGGATTTGCCGGCACCGTTGCCTCCGATGACGGTGACAAAGTCGCCGTCATTGAGAATGAGGCTGAGATTTGAAAGCGCATGCTTTTCATTTATCGTACCCGGATTGAAGGTTTTAGAAATGTTTCTTATCTCCAGCATTATCTGTCGCTCCTTTCACTCAGGGCTTTCTTTTTTGAACGGGAGAAGGAACTCCTTGACCGCGCCTGAAGCTGCGGTATGGCAAGGAATATAGCAACTATGATAGCCGTAAAGAGCTTCAGATCATTCGGATCAAGCTTCAGCCAGAGGATGACGACCATGACCGCATAGTAGATGATGCCGCCGAAGACGATGAAGCTGAGTCTGACGGCAAAGTTGCAGCCCCTGCTAAAAAGCGAGTCACACAGGATCTCTCCGATGACTATGGCTGCAAGCCCGATGACTATGGCACCGCGTCCCATGCTGACATCGGCAGTACCCTGAAATTGAGTCATGAGGCCTCCGGCCAGGGCGACGATTCCATTTGAGATGCCAAGGCCGATGACCTTCATTGTCTCGATGTGTATGCCCTGAGCCCGGCTCATGGCCGCATTGTTGCCGGTTGCGCGCAGAGCGCTGCCCTGCTCCGTGCCGAAGTACCAGTAGGAGAGCGCAACTATGACGGCTGCTATGACAAGTCCGACCAGTATGGCCTGAGGGATATGGAGAGAGGACAGGAGAAAGCCTCTGCCATTTTCCCAGAACATCCCGAACTTCTGCACACTGGCTGTCTGATTGGCCTTGGACATGATGCGAAGATTGATGGAATACAGGGAAAACTGCGTCAGAATGCCCGAGAGTATGGCCGGTATGCCGAGCTTGGTATGCAGGATGCCTGTGCATAGCCCGGTCAGCACTCCCACGGCCATGGCCGCGAGAACAGCCGCCCATGCGGGAAGGCCGGAGAGCAGGAGCATGACGGTGACCGCTCCGCCGGTGGCAAAGGAGCCGTCCACGGTCATGTCAGGAATGTCGAGAAGGCGGAAGGTTATATATACACCAAGTGCCATGACACCCCATATGATGCCCTGTGCGGCCGCAGCCGGCATCCGGGATATAAGATTTGTCACGCTTGGAACGGACAGGTAAACCAGAGTTGTCATTTCTAAACCTCATTTCAGATCATATACGGATCGCTAGACATCTATTTTAGGGGCTGCTTATTCGATAGCTGTATAATCAGCGGGAACTGTGATGCCGAGCTGCTCGCAGATGACGGCGTTGTACTTCTTTACAGGATTCTGGTAGTACTCTATAGGCATTTCCGAGATGTTGCTCTCGCCGGTGAGAATCTTTGCCGCCATCTTGCCTGTTGTGACGCCAAGCTCATGATAGTCGATGGAAAGTGTTGCGATGCCGCATCCGGACGCGATGCCCTCCTCACCTGCGATGATGGGAGTTCCGGCGGGAAGCGCCACATTGTTTATAGCTTCTGCACAGGATGCAGCCGTGTTGTCGGTGGGGATGTACAGGGCGTCACATTCGTCACAGGCTGTCGCAGTCACCGTAGCAACATCATTGGAGTCTGCAAATGTATATATATTGACGGTCAGACCGTTTTTCTCAAGAGCGGCCTTGACAACATCTGCCTGATATACGGAATTGGCCTCGGCGGAGCAGTAGAGTATGCCTATGGTCTTGGCATCGGGAAGAAGTTCCGAGAACATTGCGGCCTGCTGATCCAGAGGCGCGAGATCCGAGGTGCCGGAGATATTGCCGCCGACAGTACCGTTGAAGCCGTCAATGTCAAGTGCGACGCCGTACTCTGTGACCGCGGTGCCGAGGATGGGGATGGACTGTGTGGCTGCTACAGCTGCCTGAAGCGCCGGAGTAGCATTGGCAAGGATGAGATCTACGCCGTCAGCGACAAAGCCGTTGGCTATAGTGGAGCAGGTGGGAATGTCATTTGATGCGTTCTGCTCTACAAATGTTACCTGATCGCCGAGTGCCTCGGTGAGGGCATCCTTAAAGCCCTGAGTAGCGGCGTCGAGAGCCTGATGCTGAACAAGCTGACATATTCCTACAACATAGCTTTCGGAGGATGTGTCTTCCGCGGCGGAGCTGCTGTCTGCCGCAGCCTCGGATTGAGCAGAGGCGGATGTGCTTTGTGCTGAGGTGCTTGTGCCGGATGTTGTGCTGCTTGAGGCGCAGGCTACAGCACTCAGGCATACAGCGGCTGCTGTGATTAAAACTGCCAGTTTCTTTTTCATGATGATCTCCTTTTGTAAAAATTGTTGCGGCGTCTATGCTCCACTTTGACCGGTGCTAAACAAGCTCGGACTTTGGCTCATTGCTCCGCGTAGACCGCGGAAAACACGCTTTGCGGTTTTCCTTGCTATCGCGGCATTCGCCAAGGTCCCGTGCAAGCACGTGGCCGTCAAGAATCCCTCCCTTTGCCGCGGATATGCTTCGCGCATCCGCGGCTGCGTGAGTGCTTCTTGACTTCCCCGTATACGGGGGACTTTGGCTCATTGCTCCGCGTAAAAAATAGGGTGCTGCCGGAATGGCAGCACCCTAATCTTCCTAAAGTATCAATATCAGAAAATCTATTGGGGGCTTTCACACCGGTCGCGCAGATTCGGAGCACCATAATATCGGCCTACATAGTAGGCCGTGCTAAAGGCATAATAGGAGATGACAGACATCGCATGTCTGTCGGTGCGCATCGTGTCTCTTTTAAGGCAGATATTCATCACCTGATCTCCTCTCAGCAAATCTGTTGTGTGGAAAACCACCGTATATTTCGTAATGATATCGCGCTAAAGCAGAAAAGCCAATTGTCAACAGCACCAAAAGAAAACGGTGATTTGATATAAAAAGAATACATTTAGCACAAACACAATGCTGGCGCAGCATGAAGAAATGCGGTGCACTTTTCTTGACTGGTACAGCACTGGCGCAAAACAGCGGAAGGAATGTTCTGAAATCGGCATTTTCGGAAAATGGGAATATCCTAAAATCGGCATTTTCGAGAGACGACAACATCCTAAAATCGGCATTTTTGAAAAACGAGAACATCCTGAAATCGGCATTTTGATTGACCGCCCCTTTCAGTGTGCTATACTGAGCATACGGGAAGGGGCGGTTTTATGCTGAAAAGAAAGATATACGACCGACTGCTGGGATGGAAGAAGTCCGATGACAAAAAATGCCTTGTTATCAAGGGAGCACGCCAGGTGGGAAAGACGTATCTGGTGCGCGTATTCGGAAAAGCAGAGTATGAGAGCTTTATAGAGATCAATTTTCTGCGGCGTCCGGAGCTTAAACAGATATTTGCGGGCGAGCTGTCAGGAGATGAGATATATAAGAGGATGACGGCGATACTGCCGGGCATCAGACTGCTGCCGGGCAAGACGCTGATTTTCCTGGACGAGATCCAGAAATGTGCATCGGCGAGGACTGCGCTGAAATTTCTGGCGGAGGACGGAAGATATGATGTGATAGCATCAGGCTCACTGCTGGGACTTTCATACGGAAACGATGACGATGACGAGGTCGGGCGAGTGGCGTCCATCCCGGTGGGATATGAGATACCGCTGATGATGTATTCCCTCGACTTTGAGGAGTTTCTGTGGGCGATGGGATACGCAGAGGATGCTATAGGATATCTGAAGGAACGATTTGACAGGCGCGAGCCGGTTTTGGACAGTATCCATCGCAAGTACGAGGAGCTGGTAAGGGAGTATATGGTCGTCGGAGGCATGCCGGAGGTGGTAGCCGATTTTGCAGAGCATATGGACTTCAACAGGGTACATGAGATCCAGAGCAGACTGATATCCGATTATGCCGATGATATAGCGCAGCATGCGAAGGGCACGGAAAAAGTCAAGGTCAGGCGGTGCTATGACTCGATACCTGCGCAGCTGGCGCGTGAGAACAAGAAGTTCAAATATTCCGAGGTGGAGAAGAAATCGACAGCCAAGAAATACGGTGGCAGCATACAGTGGCTTGTAGATGCCAACATGGCTCTGATGTGCAGGAATCTGAGCATACCTGTCCTTCCGCTGAGGTATAACGAGAAGGACAACGAGTTCAAGTTATATATAAATGATACAGGGCTTTTGATGGCACTGTTTGGCTTTGATACGAAGCTGGCGGTCATGAACAACACGCTCACGGGATATGCCAAGGGCGGCATATATGAGAACTTTGTCGCAGAGGCGCTGGTCAAAAAAGGATATACACTTCACTACTATAAGCCGGATGATGAGAATGAGCTGGAGTTCATCATCGAAAAGGACGGAGCAGTGCTGCCGATAGAGGTCAAAGCCGGCAATACGGCTACGAAGTCGCTGAACAGATATATCGAAAGGCATCGCCCGCCGATCGCATATAAAATCATGGCGGGCAATGTGGGAGAAGCAGACGGGAAGCTGTCGATACCGCACTATATGGTGATGTTCTTATAGTGTGAACTTTGCAGCTGAGTTCCACTAAATGTTCTATAGTGCTGGTAAGAATCCTGCCGCGGCCGAGACCGCGGCTGCTGAGACTGCAAACGAACACAATGAAACCTACTATCCCAAACCTGTTGAGCAGATTTGTTATCATTGCCGACAATCAGCGGAAAAGGCAATAAAAGCGCTGATGATATGTTACAGTGGATACATGATGTCGCAAGAAGGAGCTGAAGAGATCGTTCACTGCCATGAAGACTGTCTGTGCCACCTCAAATGACGATGCGCTTAACACTTTATTCTTTTATCTCAC
>CAVIJY010000054.1:0-10907 GCA_963643215.1 Lachnospiraceae bacterium
CCCCACGGGAATCCGAATTGAGACCGGATTGTGGGAGTGCGAAGCACGAAACAACCCGAGTAACCGGAGGTTCGGGTGCACCCGAACCAACACTTATATCTAATAGGGGGAAAGTATGAAAAGACACATTGCAATGCTGCTGACAGGGGCTATGCTTCTGTCACTCACCGCGTGCTCGTCCAAGAGTTCGTCCTCATCCGGCTCGGGCAGCGAAACCACGAAGGCCGATGTATCCGTAGCCGCGGTACAGGTTGACAGCGGACTGGGCAAGAACTCTGACGGCTCGCAGGCTCAGACAACTGCTGCGGTATCCACTGTGGATCCTTCCAAAAAGAAGAAGGAGATCGTAGTCGGACATCCCGCGGAGCCGGATGCATTTGTCCCGTTCAGCCGCACCACCAGCAATACCAATGATGACAACATCATGACCCAGAATATCTACGAGGGACTTTTCAAGATGATGCCCGACGGCTCCATCGTTCCGCTTCTGGCCAAGGACTATTCCTGGAATGAGGAGGGAACCGTGTTTGACTGCACCATCCGCGACGATGTCTACTTCTCCAACGGAGATCATATGACTGCGGAGGATGTGGTATGGTCTCTCGAGCAGTACCGGGCAAACAGGATGCATCAGACCTGGCTCGCATGCGAGAGCATCGAGCAGACGGGAGACTACAGCCTTCGCATCACGCTGTCATATCCCAGCGTAGGTCTCATGCCCGCATGCCTTTCCTCAAGGATGGGGCTTGTCCTTGACAAGAAGTACTATGATGAGGTCGGAGAAGACGGCTACTATGCCGCTCCCATCGGCTCCGGTCCATATATGTGCACGGAGATCAAGCTTGCCGATCATCAGACCTTTGAGCTGAATCCGTACTACTACGGTGAGAAGCCGTTCTATGAGAAGGTTACCGTCAAGTTCCTGACTGATACCAACACACAGTCCATAGCTCTTGAAAACGGCGATGTCGATGTATTCTGCAACGGCTCTCTCGATCAGTATATGAGACTTGATCCCAACGGCGATATCAAGTTTGAGGTCAATACAGCCAGTGGCTACATCTTCCTTTCCTTCAATGTCACCGCATATCCGTCAAGCGATATCAATTTCCGCAAGGCGGTTATCTCGGCGGTCAACTCCGAGGATGTGAACGAGGTGCTCTACGGCGGATACTCCAAGACCATGCCCGCTCTGGCATGCACATTCATGACCGGATATCCCCGCGAGGGCAAGTACACGCCTACCATGAGCTATGATGTAGACGCGGCCAAGGAATATCTGAAGGCGGCAAACTACAACGGCGAGGAGTTCATCATCAAATGCCAGGCCGGCTCCAAGGGCGAGACAGCGGCGGTCATCATTCAGGGAGCGCTCATCAATATTGGCGTAAACTGCACCGTCAAGTCTCTTGACTCCGCATCCAACAACGCGCTCGGCAAGACCGCAGAGGGCTGGCACGGCAATTGCGCCGCCATGGCCAACAGCACTCTTGATACACTGAACGATCTGTATCCCAGCGCATACAGATACAATATGGAGCAGAACGGCTATTCATACGGATGCACTCAGGATGATATGGATATCTCCGACTGGTATGATCAGGCATATGAGATGCTTGATGACGAGGAGCGCCTCGTGCTGATCGAAAACATCATCACCGCCATCAATGAGCGTGCTCTTCAGTATCCTATGGTTGAGGATCTGAACTGCTCGGCATATAAGTACTATGTAGAGGGAATCAAATCCAGACCTATGAGATCCAGCTATTACTTCAGCGAGTGGTATTGATTCCTGCTCCGGTCTGCTGACGACTTTTACAGCCCAAGAGGCGGAAGTGACGCATATGCGTCGCTTCCGCCTCTTTTTCTTTGCTGATTTTGTGGCTATATATTTTGATCTCAGCTGTATATCATGCCTCTACGGCCTCGCCCTTATAGTACAGCACCTTTGTGTCAGGATCCTTTGTGAAATCCGTGAAATACTCCCATGCCAGCTCGCATTCGCTCGGCCATGTAGCATGAGCCTTGGTGTCCGTCTCGGACAGATGCAGCAGCGGAACCCCGGATGCCGTCTCAAATACATAGTGAGTCATCAGACCCTCCCTGTAGCTGCAGTTCTTTCCGCCGTCCATGTAGGTGTAGTCCTCCCAGCGCTTTGTCAGCCTGCTGTGCTCGCACCACGCATTGACAAAGTCCTGTGCCTGAGCAAAGCCGCCCTTAAATGCGCTGTCGCAGCATCCCAGATTTCCAAAGATGGCGATCTTCGATGCCTTTACAAATGCCGGATCAGCCTCGCCTCTCTGCCATGCCTCCAGCTCGCAGCGTCTCGCCGAGAACGGTGCCACTGCGGCAAAGTAGTCCGGTCTGTAGGCTGCGCATGACCAGCTCATAGCTCCGCCCGAGGACTGGCCGCTTGCATAGATCCTCGTTCTGTCTACGGGATAGTTGGCGACAAGCCACTCATAGAGATAGTCCACGAACATCATATCCGCCGGACGCTCGGCCTGCGCGCTTCCGGTGTTCCACATAGCGCGGAATATATTGTTGGTCTTCATGTCGCTGACCTCACGCACCTCATTGGGCTCTGATGCCGTCGGCATGATGATGATGAAGCCGTGCCTTTCGGCCACGCTGCTCCAGCCTATACGGTCAGCTATCTCATCTCCGCTTCCGCCTGCGCCGTGGAAGACAAATACCGCCGACACGCTCTTCTTGCCCTTTGCCGATTCCGGCACATATACATACCACTCACGGTTGTACATATCAGATCTGTCGCTTTCATATCCGCCCCATACCGGTGCAGAAAACTTCACGAAACCGCGGTCATATATATTGCCGGCTTTGCGGAGTGCGCCGTTGTTGTTGCCGGGATAGCGGTAGATGCCGTCGAACAGCTCTGTCAGGATGCGCTCGCTGTATGCCCGGCTTACGCTCGTCCTCCAGTCACTCTCCTGCACCACGGTTCTCGCGCACCAGTGCTCATCTGCGCTTCCGCCCTCCACGGGCTCGTACATATCGGCATCGCCAAGCTTTACCGGAGCGGCGGCGCTGTGATTTGCATGTCTGTAATATGCCGTTTCCCTCTCTGTATCGTCGCTTCTCACGGCATACATCAGCCATACCGGCTCCTGAACCTCAGCAAGAGAAACGCCCTGCACACCGCTTTGTGTCGAGCTCAGATAATCGCACTCCTGCCTGCTCATGCCCGATGTTCCCAGAAGTGCTACGGCTGCATATGCTCTCGGACTGCGCCTTGCCTGATATCCCATCAGATCGGCAGCATTTCCGTATGCAACTCCGTAGAAGTTTGCCTGAAATGAGCAGAACATGGGGCGAAGCGACAGGTCATTGCTCAGAGCGTCAAAGTATGCTCTCTCCGTCTCGGCATCTCCCCATCTTCCGCCTTCCGCGGGCTCCATCAGCACAAGATACAGCCCGTATTCGTCAGCCAGACTCTTCCAGCCGCTTTTCACCATGAAATCCCATGTATTGACATCCTCGGGCACGGCGATGATAACCGTCGGCTGATTGTATATGGAGCCCTCGGGGATATAGAACTTTGACGAGCGAACCAGCCCCTGCTCTCTTGATACCACGCAGTCAAACTGATAGTAGCCGTGCAGAAACTGTCTGTAGTAATGCTGCCTGTCTATAGTGACAGACTCTGCTGCCGGCAGCGTCTGTGCCACTGCCTCTGTGATATTTGATCTCATAATCTACCGCCTTTCAACAACGGCACCCGGTGCCTTTGCACCGAATGCCGCAACAGCAAGGAAGCCTTGCAGAATATATTGCAATCACCCGTATACCGGGAAGAAGAAGTTGGCTGACAGCGCAAGTGTGATGATGGCTATCAGGATATAGGGAACCGTATACTTCATCAGCTTCGTGGGCTGATGCTGTCCGATCGCAAATGCGAGAGCGCACTCCGTAGATCCCGAGGGGAACGCTATCGCCATAACCGAGGCTATGCTTACGATAAGAACTATGCCGCGGGGGTCCATGCCCGATACAGCCGAAAGAGAGGCCGCGATGGGAGTAAGAACAGCCGCTGTACCTGTATTGGACATAAATGTAGTCATGACTATGGTAACCGTTGCAAATGCTACGAGCACAAATATGCCGTTCGGATGCTCGCCAAGAAGCGCCATGAGCGCGTTGCCGATCAGGTCGCCTACGCCGGACTTTCCGATAGCGTCAGACATAACCAGCACGCCTGCTATCATCCAGACCATGTCTCCGGTCAGCGAGCTTGCCGCCTCCTTTACTGACAGAGTCTTTGTATATATGAGCACCAGCACGCCTGCCGCCGGGATCAGATACATGAAGTTGCCGATCTTTGTTCCGAACAGGAAGCCCGCAATGACAGCGATAAATACCACATTGATGATGAACTCATCCTTCTTTGAGATAGCCGCTGCCTTCTTGACCTCCTTGACATCCGTTGTATTTATCGGGTGCTTGGGGATGAGCCGCCATGCAAAGAGCGCATATATGGTCAGTACCGTACAGGGAAATGCGGCAACCTTGATAAAATCAGTAGTCTGGAGCATGTACTCCGGGTTGTTGATGATGCCTTCATAGAAGGCATTGGCCGTAGCCGCCGATGTCGCTCCCAGTCCCACAGGGAACTTCAGCGACCATGCCGCCAGCACGGAAAATGCCGCAAATACCATTCTTGATCCGCATATCTCATCATTGTCATCAAGAGATACAAGGAACAGCGCTATGATTGACACGATAGCCGTCCTGCCCATCAGCTGAGCCAGAACGATGGTGATCAGAAAAAGCGACAGTATGAAGACGAAGCCGCTCTTCTCCTTGATTCTGTCCATGAGATCTCTGACCTTGCCGATCAGGCTTGTCTTGCCGAAGGCATAGGCGATCGTAAACATGCACGCGATAAGTATGGTTGTCTTGTTGGCAAGTCCGGCAAACGCATCCTTGATGTCGAATACTCCCGTCATGGCAAGAAGCACACAGCAGGTCATAGTCGTCACGCCATATGGGAACTTGTTCATCATAAACATTGCGATCATGAATACGAGCAGTCCCAGCACGATATAGGTTTGCATCTTCTGTTTCTCTCCTTTGTCTTACAAAATATCCATGTAAAGTTTAATTTATGTATCTCGTCGAAGCTCTGCTCTGACCGGTCTCTTTTCAGAGCTTCATTTTCAACCGCTTCAGTATAAAACCGTGCTTTTTCATTGACAATATTTCTATATTTATGATAGTTTTAAGCAAAAGTAATGATAAGGATTGATTCCGGCAAATGTATCTCAAGGATCAACAATATATGAATACACTCGCTTCCTGCGGGAGCTTCACCGCCGCTGCATCTCAGCTCGGCATATCACAGCCCGCGCTGTCGAAGTGGCTGACAGGAATCGAGTCCGAGCTGGGGCTCACCCTTGTGCTGCGCAGAAAGCGCGGAATCATACTGACAGAGGCAGGACAGATATATCTGGACGGCTGCCGTATGGCTCTGTCGGCCGCGCAGGAGATCAAAGACAGCATAGAGCACGCGAAAAGCTCAGAGCCTTTAAGGCAGACCTGCATCACCCTCGGAGGAAGTCCCATCCGCGGAGCAGACTGCTTTGCATCGGTTTATGTCCCGTTTAAGGAGAAATTTGCCGATACAGATCTGAAATTCATTGAGGATCTCGCGCCGAATCTGCGAAAAAGGATCCTGTCAGATGAGATCACACTCGCGATCATAGGCTCCTACAGCCCCGATACACCCGATCTTGAATATCTGAAATTCATAGATGAGGAGCTTCTCTTCATGGTCCCGCGCAGAAGCAGGCTGGGATATGCGCCCGATGCCCGCGGTACGCTTCCTGTCATCGATCTTCATGATATCGGCGACTTCCCGCTGCTGATCAATTCCTCCGGAACCAGCTATATCAAGGTCATCGAGGATATATATGAAGAGCATGGTCTCAGCAGGAATATCGTATTCAGAAATGATATGGTTCCGGTTTTGTACAAGCTCGTAAAAAGCGGCGTAGGAGCCGCCTTCATACCGTCCGCATATTACAATCCGTCTGACGAAGTGTCTGTGTATCGCTACTCGCCCCGGATCATAGTCAACCAAGGCATCGGTATACGGCGCGACAGAGAACTCTCTGCCGCAGAGGAATACCTGATTCATCTCATCATCAGCCACTGGAACGCTCCGGCATACATGCATCAGTATGCGGACTATTTCTTTACGCAAAGGAAGCTCAGATTCTCATGAATACACTTAGATTTGAATATATGCTGGATCTCGAAAAAACCGGAAGCATCAGCAAGACCGCCGAGAACTTTTTCATCTCTGCGTCCGCCGTCAGCCAATGTCTGAAAAAGGAGGAGGCCGAGCTGGGACATGAGATATTCGCATACTCGAATCAGAAAATGCGTCCGACCGAGGAGGGCCGGTATTATCTCGACGGTGCCCGAAGGATAGTAGAGATCAAGCAGACCACCTACGACCGGCTTCAGATTCACCGGAAGGCTCCGAAGATGATCCGCATCGCGGTCACTCCTCTACTGTATGATATGGTAAAGACATGCATATCCGGCCCGGGCGAAGGAGCATCGGCATACATACAGCCCGAGCCGGCATCAGACCTTGAGAGCGGGCATATTGACATATTTCCCGCGGGCTCCCGGATAGGCACCGAATATGTCGTGAATCATTTCTCGGATCTGGCAGTCACATGCTCGCCAACCACACATATCCGCGCCAATCTCAGCAGCCGCCCGCTCCTGCAGGACCGGCTTGTGCTTCTGGTTCCGAAGGAATATCTCAGCTCTTTCATAAAGGATGCGCCATCCGTCCGTGACTGCGAGGCTATCCCGTTCATTCTTCTCAAAAGCACATCTCTCATGAGAAGCATCGAGGAGGAGATACTCATAAAGAATCATATCTCCTCCCCGCGTATATATGAAGTTGACGACTTCGTTCAGGCAAAAAGCTTTCTGCTGGACGGACGCGGCGCAAGCTTTCTTCCGTCCATGTTCCTTCCCGAGGCGGCAGCGGAGCGCTTCTTTATCATAGAGCCCTCCATCGTCAGAAATGTATACTTCTCCGTGCTGTGTCTTCACACGGCCTCGTCCGAGGTGCTTGGCATAGCGGATCGGATCTCAAGCATCCGCGTGCATCCCGCCAGCGTACTGTGACGGTGCGATATGAGCATCAATGTCTTTCCGGCGTATTCTGTATTCAGAGTATGCAGCAGCTCCCTTTCATGAAGCGCGTCAAGAGCGCTCGAGGGCTCGTCCATCAGGCAGACATCCGGGTTCCTGAGCAATACTCTGGCTATTCCTATCCTCTGGCGCTCTCCTCCGGACAGACGCGCGCTCATCTGTCCCATGTCCGTATTGTATCCGTCAGGCAGGGTCTCGATAAAGTCCGCTATTCCTGCGCGTCTTGCCGCAACCCGTATTTCCTCATCAGTCGCGTCCGGCTTTGCTATAGATATGTTTCCGGCGATAGTATCGTCAAACAGATATGTATCCTGTTCCAGAAATGCGATTCTCTGATGAAGCTCCGAGAAGCTGATCCTTTCCGCCGGTATGCCGTTGATCAGTATCTCGCCCTCGTCCGGCTTATAAAATCTCAGCAGCAGCCGCAATATCGTAGACTTGCCTGCTCCCGATCCGCCGTATATGCCGACACGATCCGACTTGTTCACTCTGTAGCTGAAGTGATCAAGTATCTTCCTTGATGTGCCCGGATAGGTAAATGTCACATCCTTGAATTCTATGGTTTCTATCTCGCCGCAGCGCACCGGATTCTCCGGTTCTGCGGTCTCGGGGACAGCATCCTCTATCTTGAATATCCGCTCCGCCGCGGCATATGTCTCAAGCAGGCTTGTAACCACAAATGTCAGATTGAATGAAGATGACAGTGATGCAGTCGCCGCAAAGGATATCACTATCGTCCCGACGGGGTTGTTCTCCCCTCTTGATGCAAGAACCCCGGCGCATACAAGGATGAGTATCCTCGCCAGATATACGAAAAAATTCGGCAGAGACGCCACCGTCTGGCGATGCAGCGTCAGCCCGAGGGCGGCTCTGTTCACCTGATCATTGGCAGCTGACATCTCACCCAGCTTTCGCTCTCCGGCGCCGAATATCTGGATATCCCTGATGCCGTATACGCTTTCGAGTATCCCTGATTTGAGAGACCCGAGGCGCTCTCTGTAGCGCATTCCGATGCCTCTTCCCGCCTTCAATGCCGCATACGGGAGAACTGCACTTATCATGATATAGATCGGTATGAGCACATACGCATAAAGCGGTGAGATCCTGTATGCTATCAGCACAGTAGTCACCGGCAGCAGTACCACGGCGAACATGGGCCCTATGGTGTGTGCAAAGAAAAACTCAAGCGTCTCTATATCGGATACGGCGATATTCATCACATCTCCGGTCTCCCTGTCTATCATATATGCCGGTGATATTCTGTCGATCGCGTCAAAGAGATGCACACGCATCTTCGCCAGTATCCCGTATGCTCCGAGATGTGAATAAACACCCTCAAGATATCGGCATACTGCTATGAGAACCGCGGATATCCCGGTCAATGCAGCATACCTTCCGGCTCCGTCGCACATTCCGCCCGCTGCGAGCAGCCACATCGCGCCGAATCCCATAAGTCCCATATGAGACAGCGCTCCGATGTTGCTGGCAAGCGTCGATATGACTATATATTTCCTGATAGGCCTCCCTATAGTCAGAAGCCTTCGGTTCATCTCACCCAGCGAATAAGCAAATCTCTGCTTCATGCCTCTTCCACCCCCATTTCCTGCTGACGCGTCACAAGTCGGGCGTACAATCCGCCCTGCTTCATGAGCTCGTCATGGGAGCCCTGCTGCGCTACCCTGCCCTTCTCCATGACATATATGCAGTCAGCTGATCGTACCGTAGACATGCGATGCGATATGATGATCAGGGTTCGTGTATGAGCCAGATTTCCTATGGTATCCCATATCTCACGCTCGCTTTCCGGATCCACGCTCGATGTAGCTTCATCAAATATCATATATTCAGCGCGTGACAAAAGCGCTCTGGCGATACCTATCTTCTGACGCTGGCCTCCGGACAGCGCCGCTCCGGCATTGCCCACCGGGGCACCGAGCCCCATGTCCAGCGAGGCGACAAAACTGCCGAGTCCTGCCTCATCCAGCGCCTCCAGCAGTGTCTCGTCATCCGCATCCGGATCGGCAAGCAGCAGATTGTCCCGTATGGTTCCCGAGAATATGCTGACCTGCTGTGGAACCATGGCTATATGCCTTCTCAGCTCCTGCGGAGTCATGCTCAGATAATCTCTGCCGTCCATATATATGCTCCCGGCCTTTGGATCGCAGAAGCGCATAAGCAGGGATGCCGTTGTGGATTTTCCGCATCCCGACAGTCCTACAAGCGCGATGACGCTGCCTCTCTTTATCTTTATATTTATATCCTCGAGAGCATTGCCCCGTCCCTCGTACTCATATGCGACATGCTCCATGCGTATACCGTCGAAGCCCTCGGCATCCGCAGGCAGCTCGGGTCTGTAAGGCCGGGATGTATCCATATCCAGTATCTCCTCCACCTTTCCTGCCGCCGATATAGCCGTAAGCGCAGCGTGCGTCGCACTCATGAGCTGCTTGACGGACGCAAAATAGCTGTATGAAAGCAGCAGGACCGTCAGTGCCTGAGACACGCCGATATATCCGCCTGCCAGGCGCGCCGAGGTGTATATCAGGCAGATCACTATCGCCGCATACATCATGAGCTCAGTTGCAAGAAATGATGTAAAGTTCACCTTCATGAACGCATTTATATTTTTGTTCAGTATGTCAGCCTTCACTCCCAGGACATCCGAATGCTCTCTGTCTCTGTCAAAAAGCTTCAGCGTCGTGAGACCTCTCAGGCTGTCCATGTAGTAGCCCGTCATATCATCCAGCGCCCGCCAGTATACCTTGCGGATGGCCTCTATCCGGCTGCGAAACACGTTATTTACCGGAAGCAGCAGCAGAGATACCACCAGAAGCAGCAGCGCGACCGGCATGGATATGTCCTTCAGGTGAAAGAAAAGATAGACAGGCGCGACGGTGCTGTATATCAGACACGGCAGATAGCTGCTGAAATATGCCTGCATCTGCTCTACAGCGTCTACCGAGGCCGTGATCGCCGATACCGGGCCTATTTTCTCTATCCCTCCGGCGTCCAGCTCCAGTATCTTGGAAAATATCCGCGTCCTCATGCTGCTTCTGGCTGCTGAGGTGGTCTTGTATTCCAGCAGTCCCTTCAGCAGCTGCGCCGCAAATGTAAATGCCGATGCGGCCAGCGCCGCACAAACGGCTTCCCTGATGCTGCCAAGCGCCTCCTGCGGGCTGAACAGACTGCCGAGAAAGCCCGCTACTATCTCCGAAAGCGCGGTTGTCCCGATCAGCGTCAGCATCCACACCCCGGCTATAGCCAGAATCCATGGCCACAGCCCCCTCGCCAGCTTCATGAGGGTTTTGTTAATCAAAAGCATTGATATCGACCTCCTGTCATGTCACATGCCATATGCCGCATACCGCCGTTCATATAGAGCTCCGATATGTTTGCCGGTGATAATCCGTGATATTCATGCTAATTAGTCGGTACTAACTTGTCAAGCGAAATATACCAGCCCAGCCGCCACCCGCTCTATTGCCGCCATTATATCCGCTGAAAGCTCCCCCCGCCGCTGCAGGCAGCGGCGTTGCCGTGACATCATTCATAGATTTTTAAGATAGATGTCACTAAATGGCGCAGCCTCCGATGCTATAATCAACCGACAGACAGGCATGCACAAAGTACAGGAGATAGAGTTTATGACACGCCCCTCAATGAGGATGAAGTGGGGCAAAAGCCCCACGGGAATCCGAATTGAGACCGGA
>CAVIJY010000055.1:0-10861 GCA_963643215.1 Lachnospiraceae bacterium
ACAGACCCATCGCCAGACGCATACGCTCGACCACTATCGCGCGCTCCAGAAAGACGCTCTCACGGTAGGTCGATACCTCACCCGGGATGACGCGGTACGGAATCTGCTCCATCTCGGAGAGATCTCCCTCCTTGTAGTTGTAGGACAGCCTCGCGACTTCAGCGAAAACTCTCTTTCGAATGTCGTTTACCGATGTATAAACCCCTCTCATGCAAATCTCCCCCTGTGCAAAATAGTAAGCATTCGTAAACATTTCTGCAATTGAACCATATATCCGCGCTTATTATATCAAAATGTTTGCCGGTTCGACACTGTCCATTGTGTTCAGATGGATATCTTGCGGGTTTGTCCTTTTTATGCTAGTATTAGCTGGTATTCAACTTAGATTTGAGGGAGTAATTCCACAGAATATGTGCGATAGTTCCGTCAGTACGGCTTCGGCCCGGACTATCTAACCAGAATGAGACTCAATACATTTTGTCATCGGCGCAAGCGCCGATCAAATGTGCGGGGGTCTCCTTTTTTTTGTTCAGATCCCCACATCAAAAGGAAGGGGAAAATGAACGAAAACAGAAAGTACTATCTTGAGTCAACCGAGGCGGCGCTGACAGATGCCGAAAGCCGCAGAGAGGGTCTGACCGACGCGGAGGTTTCGGCAAGATTACAGCGATATGGTGAAAACCGTCTGGAGGAGGCCGAAAAGATCTCCAATCTTCAGCGCTTTCTTCAGGCTCTCAAGGACCCGATGCTTATCATGCTGATGATCGCCGCCGCAGTCTCCGCAATTACAAACTATATCAGCAAAGAAAGCATGGCAGAGGTCTTCATCATCATCGTGGTGGTTCTCCTCAATGCAATACTTGGCGTGATTCAGGAAAGCAAGGCGGAAGCGGCCATAGAGGCACTGCAGAGCATGACAAAGCCAAGCTGCAAGGTCATCCGCAACTCGCAGCATCTCGTCGTACCGAGCACCAGTCTCGTGCCGGGCGATATCGTAGTGCTGGAGGCCGGTGATTCAGTACCGGCGGACGGCCGTCTTCTTACCGCCAGCTCTCTGAAGCTTGAAGAGGCTGCCCTGACGGGTGAGAGTGTTCCGGTAAACAAGCTGATCGATATCCTCCATCTGAAGGGTGATTCTGCAGATATCCCGCTCGGAGACCGCAAAAACATGGTTTACATGGGCTCCTCTGTGGTATATGGCCGCGGCACCGCTGTCATTACAGAAACCGGCATGAATACCGAGATGGGAAAGATCGCTACCGCCCTCAATGAAACCCGGCAGGAGGAGACTCCGCTGCAGAAAAAGCTGAACGAGCTGGGCAGGAAGCTGTCCTATCTGGTACTGATCATCTGCGTGTTCATCTTCATATTCAATCTCTTCATGGGTGGTGAATTCAGCCTGACAGCCCTGCTGAATACCTTCATGATCGCCGTTTCTCTAGCCGTAGCCGCGATTCCGGAGGGGCTCGCTACAGTCGTGACGGTAGTGCTGTCCATCGGCGTCACAAAGATGTCCAAAGCCAATGCCGTGATTCGCCGTCTGACTGCCGTAGAAACGCTTGGCTGTACACAGGTGATCTGCTCCGACAAAACCGGAACGCTGACGCAGAACCGGATGACCGTAGTGCAGAATACCGGCGACACCGCTGAGCTTGCTGCAGCCATGGCGCTTTGCTCCGATGCTTACCTGAATGCGCAGGGGCAGGCTGAGGGCGAACCGACAGAGGCGGCGCTGGTGGCCTTTGCCGCCGATGCAGGTCTTCCCAAGTATGAGCTGGAAAAGTCTCTGCCCCGTGTTGCAGAAGCCCCGTTTGACTCCTCGCGAAAGATGATGTCCACCATACATGCCCGAAATGACGGCAGCTTCATCCAATTCACAAAGGGCGCACCGGATGTTGTTCTCTCCCGCTGCACACATTATCTTGAAGGCGGAGCCGTACTCCCGATGACCGAGGAAAAGCAACAGGCCATCGTTGCAGAAAACAAACACATGGCTGATCAGGCACTGCGTGTGCTTGGTGCCGCGAAGCGTGTTTATGCATCTCTTCCCGGGGATGTGTCCCCGGAGGCTCTGGAACAGGATCTCTGCTATATCGGTCTTGCCGGTATGATCGACCCTGTGCGTGACGAGGTGAAACCTGCCATCCTAGAATGCCGCCGCGCCGGCATCCGACCCGTCATGATCACCGGCGATCATAAAGATACTGCCGTAGCCATCGCGAAGCAGCTCGGCATCGTATCCGACGATTCTGAGGCCATCACCGGAGCCGAGCTGGACAAACTGTCCGATGAGGAGCTGGATCGCTGCATCACGCATTACTCCATATACGCCCGTGTACAGCCCGAGCACAAGGTTCGCATAGTGCAGGCATGGAAAAAGCGCGGCGCCATCACAGCTATGACCGGCGACGGCGTCAACGACGCCCCGTCCATCAAGGCTGCCGATATCGGCATCGGCATGGGTATCACAGGAACGGACGTCACAAAAAATGTTGCCGATATGATTCTTGCCGATGACAATTTCGCCACAATCGTCAACGCTGTGGGTGAAGGGCGGCGGATTTACGACAATATTCGCAAAACCATCCAGTTCCTGCTTTCCTCCAATATGAGTGAGGTCATGGGCGTCTTTGCGGCAACCCTATTGGGCTTTACTCTACTGAAGCCGGTGCATCTTCTGTTCATCAATCTGATCACGGACTGCTTCCCGGCGCTGGCACTGGGCATGGAGCAGGGCGAAGGCGATATCATGGATCGAGCGCCCCGGGATTCAAAGGATTCCATATTTGCCGGCGGCATGGCCTTTGACATCTTTTATCAGGGTGCCCTGATCACTGCACTGACACTGATCTCATACATCATCGGCCATTGTATGGAAATCGGATATTTTGAGATGCCGAAGGGTGTTTCACCGGACGGCATGACCATGGCCTTCTTGACCATGAATATGTGCGAGATATTTCACAGCTTTAACATGCGTTCTGTTCGCGGCAGTGTGTTCCGTCTTAAATCTCATAACAAGGTGCTCTGGATCGCCATGATCGGTTCTCTGACTATGGTGACGCTGGTGCTTGAGGTGCCTGCAGTCGCAGCTCTCTTCGGCTTCACACCGGTGAGCTGGCCGGAGTACGGCATCGCACTGGCGCTGGCCTTCTGCGTGATTCCGATCGTTGAGCTGGTGAAGCTCATACAGCGCTCAAGCTCTATGAAGCTCAGCCGGAGCTCGGCCGGCCGCTATTGACAAGACCCACATGACTCATTAGAATGGCTGTGTACAAGAGTACATCCTACAAATCGTTGATGAGGACAGTAGCTGCTTTGATGGCTCCAGAGAAAGGCCGGTCGGTGCAAGGCCCCGCAGTATGAGCATGTGAAAACCACCTCGGAGAGATCCTTAATCGGATACGTAAGGTCACGTCACGACCTAAAGAGTGGCTGCACGATTCGGCACAAGGCCGTATGATCCATGCAGCAATTTGGGTGGAACCGCGAGTAATCGTCCCAATTCGTCATATGACGGATTGGGATTTTTTATTTAGTCTTTTGAGGAGGAACTTTCAATGGACAAGGAACTGTATCTGAGTGTGTACCGCCATTCACTGGCTCACATACTCGCAAAGGCTGTGATAGAGCTCTACGGCAAGGATGTGCAGTATGCCATCGGACCTGAGATAAAGGACGGAGCATACTATGATTTCGTGCTTCCGGAGGGCAAGGCCATCACAGAGGCAGACTACAAGCTGATCGAGGACAAGATGCGTGAGATCATAAAGCGCCGCGAGGTCTGGACACGCAGGGAGGTATCCAAGCAGGAGGCTCTCGATATCTTCAAGGATCAGAAATTCAAAAAAGAGCTCATAGAGGACTTTCCGGACGGAGAGCTCATCACCGTATACACTACCGGGGATGACTATATAGACCTGTGCCGCGGGCCTCATGTCGAAAACTCTCAGGATCTGATGAACGCCGCATTCAGCGTATATGCTGCATCCATGGCCTACTGGCGGGGCGATGAGAAGCTTGACAGAATGCAGCGTGTATACTTTTATGCATTTCCCTCAAAGGACGAGCTCAAGCAGCATATCAAGCTCATCGAGGAGGCAAGAGAGCGCGATCACAAAAAGATCGGCGCACAGCTTGATCTGTTCATGTTTGATGAAACCGCGCCCGGCATGCCCTACTGGCTCCCCCGCGGCTGGGTTCTTTATCAGGAGCTTTTAAAGTACTCCCGCGAGATTCAGAAGAAGCATAATTATACAGAAATATCCGCTCCGCTCATCAACAACAAAAAGCTCTGGCTCATCAGCGGTCACTGGGCTCACTATCTGAACAATATGTTTATAGTTCCCGGCATAGCCGGACATCTGAAGGCCGAGGCAAACATCGGCAATGTAGCCGCTGAGCTGACAGAGGATGCGGAGATAGATTCCGTAAAGCTGGAGGCCGGCTCTGTTGTATACAACCGCGAGGCTATAGATACCATGGCCGCCAAGCCCATGAACTGTCCGAACGCCATGACCGCGTACAAGAGAAGAAAGCACTCCTATAAGGAGCTTCCGCTGCGCTACAGCGAGTATGATGTGCTCCATCGCAAGGAGAAATCAGGACAGATGAACGGTCTGTTCCGCGTTCAGGAGTTCCGTCAGGATGACGATCATACATTCGTCATGGAGTCGCAGATCAAGGACGAGATATCCGATATCATATCCATCGCCGACGAGATCTACAGAACCTTCGGCGTAACATATCGCGCGGAGTTTTCAACCAGACCTGATGACTATATGGGCGATCTGGAAGTCTGGAATCGTGCTGAGGCTGCCCTCAAGGAGATTCTCGATGAGAAGTACGGACCCGACGGTTATGAGATCAATGCCGGCGACGGTGCATTCTACGGACCCAAGATCGATCTTCAGATCAAGGATGCACTCGGCAGAGAGTGGCAATGCGGCACCGTACAGCTTGATTTCCAGCTCCCTCACAACTTCGGGCTTACATACACGACTCCGGAGGGCACAGAGGAGATGCCTGTTGTCATCCACAGAGCACTTTACGGCTCACTTGAGCGCTTTATCGGAATCATCATAGAGAACTTCAAGGGAGCGTTCCCGTTCTGGCTGAATCCGTATCAGGTCGGCATAGTTCCGATTCATACGGAGCACAACGAGTATGCAAGAAAGGTAGAGGAGGCGCTTACTGCCGCCGGCGTTCGTGTGGAGTCCGACTATTCAGACAGAAATATGAAGCTCAAGATCAGAGAATACAAGCAGTACAAAGATCCTTATATTCTCGTTCTGGGTGATAAGGAGGCCGCAGAAAATACCGTGTCAGTCAATATCCGCGGTCTCAACAAGCAGATTCAGGATGTTCCCCTGGACAGATTCGTCGAGATATGCAAAAAACTCAACGCAGATCGCTCTCTTGAGCTGAATGAAACTATGGAGCTTTGATAAGCTCACTTCATCTCTTCCTTGGTTTTTAAAACCTTCATACCGCGCAGATCCTCTCCCTTGAGGGGGTCTGCGTATTCAGGATATACAAGTGCCTTACCGCTGACATTGAGATAGATCATACGCTTTCCCCAGTACTCGCTCTCCTCGTCCGTATTGTAGACCGTCATGATATCTCCCGTTTCGGCCATGATTTCAAGCTCCTCCCCGGCAAATCCGGTACCGGGAATATGGCTTCCTATCTCATAGTAGTAGTCCGCTATGTCCGACTGCTCCGGCACATCCCCATCACAGTCAACCTGAACCGACATAATATATCGCCTTACCGCAGAGTGGTCGGCGCTTATATCCGTCACTCTCCAGGATATGTCCGTCACGCCGTATTGTCTCAGCAGACCCTCGTCCTTTGCCTTCTGCATGCTCTCATCAAGAAGAGCTGCATATTCCTCTACCGCCGCCTCCTGTCTGAGCCGCTCCGCGCTGTCCTCATTTTCATATCCGACATATATCAGAAATACCAGTGCTGCGGCTGCAAGCGACATAAATACAGCCCCGCGAAGGCTTATGGTCTTTCTTATAGCTTTTCTGTCCTTCATCACGATTTAAATATCTGCCTTTATCGCATTTTTCAGTCTGTCAGCCACTATCACCGCGGCAAGTATCTTGCAGCAGTCCGGTATGATATACGGGATAACACACCATCCCAGCACAGTCACCAGACTTACGGCTTTGCCGGCTCCCGTATATATCTGCATAAACCATACGGTTCCGAATATATAGCACACAAGAAGCCCTGCAGCCATCGCAATCGCCATCACCGCCCTGCTTCTTCCCTTATATCCTATTATCAGGCCTGTAGTCATCGCCGAGAATATGAAGCCTATGATATATCCTCCCGTCGGACCGAGCAGCACCCCGATGCCACCCTTAAAACCTGAGAAAACAGGAAGTCCTATCGCTCCCAGCAGCACATATGTAACCACCGTGATCGTCCCGAGGCGTATCCCCAGAAGCGCCGTTGCCAAAAACACGGCAAATGTCTGCAGCGTGAAGGGGATCGTCATAGGAACCGATATCCATGAGCATATGCACATGACCGCAGCAAACAGCCCTATATATGTGATCTCTCTTGTCTTGAGCAGGCTTCCGGCTCCTGCCTTTTTCTGTCTTTCCATATCAGATCTCCTTCGTCATCATCCTTTTTCGATGCCCGCGCAACTCCGCATCCTTATATATACATACAATGCGCAGAGAAAGCAACAGCATCGGCGCGTATAAAAGCAATCCGTATCTGCTCTGTGCTCAGGATGCCACGGAATATGCCGAAGTCTTTTGCACCATAAGCATTTTTGTGATATCATGTGTAACATATTTTTTGTGAAAATGCTCTAAACGGAAAAAGGAAAGATTGTTATGGAAAGCTCATCATTGCAGATTCTGTTGGTTGTTGCGGTATATCTTATCGGTATGCTGTACATTGGTTTTAAATGCGTCAAGGAAAGCAGCGGATCGGCATCCGATTTCTTCCTTGGCGGAAGAAAGCTCGGACCATTCGTCACGGCCATGAGTGCCGAGGCGTCCGATATGTCCAGCTATCTTCTCATGGGTCTTCCCGGCCTTGCATACCTCTCCGGTGTCGCTGATGTAGGCTGGACAGCCATAGGTCTGGCAGTCGGCACATACCTCAACTGGCTCTTTACAGCCAAGCGCCTGCGCCGCTATACCGAGATCACGGAGTCATTTACCTTCCCCCAATTCCTGTCGGATCGCTTTCATGACGACAAGCATATCCTGCAGGCCATCGCGGCTGTGATCATCATCATATTCTTCATCCCGTATACAGGATCGGGATTTGCCGCCTGCGGCAAGCTCTTCAACTCACTGTTCGGAATCAACTATATGACTGCCATGATAGTCTCTGCTGTAGTCATCGTCGGATACACTACCGCAGGCGGATTTCTTGCGGCATCATTTACCGATTTCATACAGAGCATTGTCATGACATGCGCCATCTGCTTTGCTCTCTTCTATGCTGTGGACAAGGCCGGAAGCTGGTCGGCTGTCATGGACAATGCCCGCTCCCTTCCTGGATATCTTGATTTCGGATCAAGATATATAGAGGAGACAGGAACATCCGGGACATACAGTCTTCTCACTATCTTTTCTACACTTGCATGGGGTCTCGGATACTTCGGCATGCCGCACATACTCCTGCGCTTTATGGCCATAGAGGATGAGAACAAGCTTGCGCTCTCCAGAAGAGTCGCCTCCGCCTGGGTAGTCATCGCCATGGCTGTCGCTGTTCTTATCGGAATCGTCGGGAAAAGCCTGAGCATGAGCGGACTTCTCGAGGAGCTTCACGGCTCAGCTACCGAGACTGTCATAGTGCGGATAGCAGATTTCATGGCCAATATGGGCACCATTCCGACCATCGCTGCCGGACTTATCATATCGGGTATACTGGCGAGCACCATGTCCACGGCCGACTCTCAGCTTCTGGCTGCATCCTCCAGTGTATCAACTGACCTTCTCGGCGACTTCCTGCATATCCAGCTTACGCATAAGCAGAGCATGCTGATAGCCAGACTCTCAGTAATAGCTATAGCTGTAGTCGGAGTATTTATCGCCAATGATCCCGACAGTTCTGTATTTGGCATAGTATCCTTCGCATGGGCCGGCTTCGGTGCCGGATTCGGACCTCTGGTCATCTGCTCCCTTTACTGGAAGAGAACGACTCTTCAGGGAGCTATGGCAGGGATGCTGGTCGGCGGTGTGATGATCTTCATATGGAAATATCTCGTGAGACCTCTTGGCGGCATATGGGATGTCTATGAGCTGCTTCCCGCATTTGTCCTGTCTCTTATCGCGATCATAGTTGTCAGCCTTATGACCCCGGAACCCTCAAAGGAAATCGAGGAGGAATTTGAGCTTCATCGCTCCGACAAGCAGCTGACCCGCAGATGATATATCCGTCAGTCCATCCCCGGAATTCGTATGAATCCGGAGGATGGATTTTTTATGCCTTGAATGCCGGTTCAGCCGGACGGATGAGCTGAAGTTGCGCACTTTGACAATTTTTAAACATGTTTATTTTTTTGTACTTAAAATATAGAAAAATAATGTCCGAAGTGGTATCATGGTGTCGTTTTTCGGATTTTTATTTGAACTTCGAAAGCACCATATGAGAGAAAAGGCGGTATGGAAATATGAAGATCTCAGAGCTTTCATACGCAGATGCAGGTATCCGTCTTATGACCACGGAGGATACTCACTATCGCGTCATTTACAGAGGTTCCATATCAGATGCAGATGTCATTGATACGCCCTGCCTCGGATTGGAATCCGGCCTGGTAAGACAGCAAAACAGCATATCAAAAGCCAAAACGAAATGTGATCAGGTAGTAGAGCGGCTGATGTCCATGATAGCCGACGGAAAATACAGACCCGGAGACAGGCTCCCCACGGAGGCCGCTCTGCAGGAGATGTTCGGGGTAAGCCGAGTCACCGTCCGCGAGGCGGTTAAAAGGCTTAACACGCTGAATCTGCTGGATGTTCGCAGAGGCGACGGGACATATGTCAAAAAAACCGACGCAAAAAGCATAGTAAGACCGGTTATGAATACCATGATTGCCGCGGATCTCGATATCGGAACCATCTATGATGCCCGCATATTTGTCGAGATCGGCTCTGTCCGTCTGGCGGCCAGAAAGCGTACAGATGAGGATCTGCAAAAGCTGTTCGATATCTTAAAAGACACCGAGCAGGTCATGGATCCGTATGACGCGGAGGGCTTCAGTGAATGCGACAACCGCTTTCACGAGCTCATAGGAGAGATAGGCGGCAACCCGATATTGCTTTCAACCTATACAACCCTCAAGGAGCTTCTCAAGTATTACAGAAAGCAGGCCAACGAGGATGAGGATGTGGCTGTGATGTCGCTTCAGCATCACAGGCAGATACTGGGCTATATCGAGCAGGGCAATGAGTATCTGGCGGGGCTTACGATGGAGCAGCATATCGATCAGTCCAAGAAGGCGCTGCTGAGGCATTACTCAAAGTGATATCATGAGCCTTCTCCGCTGCAGCGAAATTGAGTGGCGCGAAGCAGTATTTTTTGTGAACATTTTTTGACGCATATTGTCCTTCCGTGAAAAATATTATATATTTGCTGAGTTGTACGGTTAATCTTCAGAACGGTTACAATATAATCACGAACGGAGGAACGCAAGATATGAAAGCAGATCTGGTTATCTACGGAAAGATTTATACTTCCAACGCCCGGCATGAATATGCCGAGGCAGCTGCCGTTAAAGACGGTAAATATGTTTATGTAGGCGATGAAGCAGGGGTTAAGGAATATATTGAGGACGGCAAGACTCAGATATTCGACCGCCGCGGTAAAGGCATCGTCATGGCCGGAGGCACCGAGGGACACGGCCACTATATCATGAACGGTATCCTTGAGTATCTGAAGCTGACTATCCTGGGCTCAACCATCGATGAGATGGTCGAAAATACAAGAAAGTATGTCGAGGCGCATCCGGACTATGAGGTTTATTATACCTTTGGCTGGGACAATGTCGCCATCGCTTCAGCTAAGGAAACCGCCGAGGTAAGAACACGCTTTGACGAGATATGCTCTGACAAGCCGATGCTCATATGCGACAACTCGGGTCATAACGGATTCGCCAACAGCCTGGCACTCAAGGAGGCGGGAATCACCTCTGAGACGAAGATACACGGAGGCACCATCGCCAAGGACGCTCAGGGCAATCTTCTCGGATGGCTCAGCGAGACCGCTCTGAATCTGTGTCTGAAGAAGTCCATCGCCACCAGAACCATGGTTATGCCCAAGGACTACGAGGGCGTTGCCAAGGCTATGGAGAACAGGCTTCATTCCTGGGGATATACAAACTATCAGGATGGATGGACGAACTATTTCGGAACCAATGCGATGGACATCCTTGATAAGATCGACAATACAAGAGGCCTTACTGTTAATGTCGGCGGCAGCTACAAGATAGATGTATTCGATGACTGGAAGGAAGAAGTCAACGCTCTCGAGGGATACAGCAAGCAGTATCACGGCAGACATTTCAACTTTGATACTGTAAAGCTCTTCGCTGACGGAGAGGCTGTAGAGTCTAAGACAGGCTGGCTCGTCAGGGGATACGTTGACGGAACACACGGAACCCAGGTATGGGATACGCAGGTATTCAATGATATCGTTAAGGCCGCCAACTCCAAGGGTCTGTCCATGCATGTACATACCCAGGGCGACGGAGCTTCACAGCAGGCTGTAGATGCATTTATCGCTGCCGAGCCGACAGCTGCTCCCGGTATCTACAACGGTATCGTTCATGCCCGCAATGTCCTTGAGGAGACCAAGGACAAGATGGCGGCGCATAACTACT
>CAVIJY010000056.1:0-10590 GCA_963643215.1 Lachnospiraceae bacterium
TATATAAGAAGCAGGTGCTTGCGTGGTTTAATGATAAGGTGTCGGCCGAGACCGATAGCCTGTCGGAGCTGTACAGAGCGTTTGAAGCGTGTGATACAAGTGCGATAGAGCGGCTGATGTATGAGCAGCTGCGGTATACGGTGAGCTTTCACGATGCGTATGAGTCATTTTATCACGGCTTTCTTCTGGCACTGCTGGGCAACTGCGGAAGCTGGATCGTGAGATCCAATCGCGAGAGCGGGAACGGGCGCAGCGATATAACCGTGGAAAGAGATGATGGTGAGCTGGGCTTCGTGATCGAGATCAAGGTCGCAAAGGCTGAGGCGGCTCTTGACGCAGCCTGTGATGATGCAGTGAGGCAGATTGAGGATAGAAGCTATGCTGACGCGCTGCGCGGCGAAGGTGTCAAGAATGTAGTTGCATACGGCATCGCGTTCTGCGATAAGAGATGCAGAGTGCAGGAAAAGAAGCTCCTGCCTGAATCGGAAAGATGAATTGACGGGTGTGGCGCAGCTTTATGTAAAGATCGGAGGAAGTCTGCTTCCGCTGAAGCATAGCGGCGATGGTATAAATCGCCTACTGTATATACTGCTCGCTATCATAGAAAATCCCGGAACCATACTGCTGATAGATGAGATAGAGACAGGATTTCACTATTCTATATATACAAAGCTGTGGGAGACGATTACTGCAGCAGCGCATAGGTACGGATGCCAGATCATAGCAACAACACACAGCTATGAGTGTATAGCAGGAACGCTTGAGGGAACGAAGACAGAGGATAGGGGTAGGCGATTCAGCTTCTATCGAATAGACAGGACGGGAAAAGTGAACAGGGCGCACAGATACTCACACTCTGAACTTAACTATGCTGTTGCCTCTAATATGGAGGTCAGATGATGGCGAGATCAACGAATACATATTTCTCGGTGACGGACAGATATGTGTCGCTGAAGATCGGCGAGGCTGCCAGAGCAGGCGCATTTGATTGGGAAAATAAAGCGCTGGATGCGCTGAGAAGGTTTGTTGAAAGTATGGAAGATCACAAATGCTGAAGATATTGATGGATGTGCGTACGCTGGGAGTCAAGCCAAGCGGCGTGGGTATGTATGCATACTATATGATACTGGCCTTAAAAAGGGTGTCAGACTATGAGATAGTAATGGTCAGTGATGTCTGTGAGAGTGAGCAGCTCACGGAGCTGCGTGATGTCTATGGCTTAAGACTGCATACCCATGGTACGGCATGCGCAAAAAGTCTGAAGCTGGTGGGATACTTTAGATTTGTACAGCAGAAGATCTATGAGGAGTGTCCGGATATCTTCTGGGAGCCGAACAATCTATCGCCGATCCCGCTGCGCAATCCCTACGGAAGGATGTGGATGACAATTCACGACATGTTTCCGATCACGCAGCCGAAGGGATTTGACAGATTCTATCCGTTATTTTTCAGATACGGCATAAGCGTCTCCATGCGGTGCTTTGACGAGATTATATATAACTCCAAGGAGACAAAACGGGAGACGGAAAGGTACTTCAGCAGAGCAAAAAAGCTGAGATCCTATGTGGCTTATATGCCGGTTCCGAATCCTCAGGAAAGGCGAGATGGCTCCCAAAAGAAAAAAATAAGCGCAGAAGATGCTGGAGTCGATGCGATTCTCCGTGTCGATGCGATTCTCCGTGTCGATGCGATTCTCCGTGTCGATGCGGTTCCCAGAGTCGATATAGATCGTAGTGACGATGTGAACTTCGATGACGGTGCGAACCTTGGCGACGGTGCGGATTCCGATGGCGGGGTAGACTTCAGCGGCGGTGCATCCATCGGATTTACTCCGAAGGCTGATCGACAGAGGCAAGATGATAATCTGCCATTTCTGTATGTCGGCAATCTGGAATACCGGAAGGGAACCGATATACTGCTAAGATCGTATGTACAGTATATAAAAAAAGGCGGAAGCAGACAGCTACGCTTGGCCGGGAAGATCAGGGAGGATGATATCGGAACGCTGATAAGACAAACGACAGAACAGGTGGGGTCTGATAAACTCGTATATCTCGGATATATAGATGACAACGACAGGATCAGAGAGATGAAGGCCTGCGGTGCCTTTTTATTCCCATCAAGAGCGGAGGGATTTGGTATACCGGTTATAGAGGCAATGTGTTATAATAAGCCGGTTATCACGAGTGATTTGAGTATATTTGATGAGATCACAGATGGCGCGGTCAGAGCCGTCAGCCCTGACGAGCTTGTAGATGCAATGCTGAAGCCGATTCCCGAGATTGATACAGAAAAGTATAGGAGAGTGCGGGAGCGCTATTCGCTTGATAGTATCGGCCAACGCATAGTAAAGGAGATAGACTGTGCTGTTAATGAATCTCATAAAGCCACTAAAGAAAGGCATCAAACATGAACATCATCCTGCTGTCAGGAGGCTCGGGCAAGCGTCTATGGCCGCTCTCTAACGATATCCGTTCCAAACAGTTCATTAAAATCTTTAAAAGTGAGGACGGTACACATGAGTCCATGGTACAGCGTGTCTATCGTCAGCTGAAAAAAGCCGACAGAGATGCTGTGGTGACGATAGCTACCAGCAAGACCCAGGTATCTGCGATTTACAATCAGCTGGGAACCGATGTAGGCATCAGTGTAGAGCCGAGCCGCAGAGATACATTTCCGGCGATAGCACTTGCCGCGGCATATCTGGTAGATGTGATGCATGTTGATCCGTCGGAGTCTGTGGTTGTATGTCCGGTGGATCCTTATGTAGAGGATAATTACTTTGAGGCATTGAAGGAGCTGGCAGAGCAGGTCGACAAGCAGGAGGCAAATCTGGTTCTGATGGGTATAGAGCCGACATACCCAAGCGAAAAATATGGATATATCATCCCTGCAAGTGCAGACCATGTGGCAGATGTGAGCACATTCAAGGAAAAGCCGACAGCAAATGTGGCCGAGCAGTACATCCAACAGGGAGCCCTCTGGAATGGAGGCGTGTTCGCCTTTAAGCTTGAGTACATGATGAGCAAGGCACATGAGCTGATGGAGTTCACGAGCTACCATGATCTGTTCGCCAGATATGATACACTTCAGAAAATCTCCTTTGACTATGCTGTTGTGGAGCATGAAACAAGGATACAGGTGGTTCGCTTTGCCGGAATGTGGAAGGATCTGGGAACTTGGAATACGCTGACAGAGGCTATGCACGAGCAGATTGTCGGAAAAGGCGAGATGAATGAAGCGTGCAGCGGGGTACATATCGTAAATGAGATGGATGTGCCTGTGCTGGCTATGGGACTGCATGATGTGGTCATATCAGCTTCGCCGGACGGAATACTAGTTTCAGACAAGGAGCAGAGCGCGCACATCAAACCGTTTGTAGACAGGCTTGAGCAGCAGGTAATGTATGCCGAGAAGTCATGGGGCAGCTACAGAGTTGTAGATGCGGAGGATCAGTCTTTGACAATCAAGGTTACGCTGCTTCCGGGACACAGCATGAGCTATCACAGCCATAAGCGCAGAGATGAGGTGTGGGTGGTTATCAGCGGAACCGGAAAAACCTGCATAGATGGAATGGAGCAGGTCATAGGAGCAGGCGATGTGATCACCATATCCGCGGGATGCCGACATACTGTGACGGCGGATACCGAGCTAAAGCTCATAGAGGTGCAGCTCGGACAGGATATTGATGTCAGGGATAAGCAAAAGTTCACGGGAGAATCATGGTAAGAAAGATCAGGCTTATATATGATGCCACGATCCTCCGCGAGCTGAAGGCAAAAACATCAAACCGTACAGGAGTATACTCGGTAGGCTATCATGTGCTCATGGAGCTGCTGAAGGACGAGCGCTTCGAGATTGTGGTATACAGTGCGCCGGATGCATATCTGAGTGTAAAAAGGGCGCTTGAATCGAACGAGCTGAGCGCATATGAGCTGCATATGATAGAATCGGTCGATCGATCGAAGGTAATTGAAAAGGTCTTTGCACGATATACCACATGGTGGGAGTCACTGATAGAGCTTCCCAGATGGAAACGAAGAGCTTACAAGGGCATCACACTGCCGATATATCTGCTTGAGAGCCTCCTGTACAAAGAAAAGGGGGGATTTACTGAAGGCTATGACATCTTCTTTACGCCTACGACAACGGATATTCCCGAAGCTGTGATGAAGGATTCGAATATAAAGAAGATAGTATTTTTACACGATACCATGCCGATTCGCTTTCGGGAATACTATCCAAAGGGCGTAGAGCGAAAGTATCCCATAGACCGACTTATTGAACAGCTTAGATCGCCGCAGTCCGATATATATGGATTTGCAAATTCCGAGCAAACGAAAAGGGATTTCATGGAGATGCTTCCACCGAGGATGGAGCAGCGAATCTGTGTAACTATGCTTGGATGCGGGGAGCGTTTTCAACCTGTGCGTTCTTCAGAGCTTGCAAACAAGGCAAGGCTCAAATACAATATTCCGCAGGGTAGGAGCTACATATTCAGTCTTTGTACACTGGAGCCGCGCAAGAATCTTATACGGGCTGTCAGCTGCTTCATAGAGTTTATAAAGAAACATGACATCACGGATCTTTATTTTGTTCTGGGTGGCGCGCATTGGTATTCGTTTATTCACAGACTGGAGGATGCAATAGACGGATTCGATGAGTACAAAAAGTATATCATTCGAGCAGGATATGTTGATGATGAGGATCTGCCTGTATTATACTCAGACGCGATGTGGTTTGTTTATACATCCCAATACGAGGGTTTCGGGATCCCGCCGCTTGAAGCTATGAGCTGCGGATGCCCTGTCATCACAAGCAACAACAGCTCTCTGCCTGAGGTTGTGGGCGATGCCGGGATCATGGTAGACTGGGACAGCGATACGCAGCATGTTGAGGCATATGAGAGATACTACTACGATGAGAAGCTGCGAGAAGAGATGTCAAAAAGAGGCGTAGAACGCGCGAAAAGCTTCACATGGGATAAGATAGGAAAAGGTATAGCAGATCGACTGGCTGAGCTGGCAACACAAGGCGAGTTTATAACATAGGGAACGATCTGTGACCTGCGATCAGAGTTGATTTATGATAGAAAGAATCAAGGAAATATATGCATACAGAGAGATGATATTCTCTCTTGTAAGAAGAGACCTCAAAGGACGATACAAGGGATCGGCATTGGGGTTCTTTTGGACTTTTCTAAATCCGTTGCTGCAGCTGGTTGTATATACGATAGTTTTTTCGATCATATTGAGACAGAACATAGAGCAGTACTATATATTTTTGTTTGTAGCACTGGTACCGTGGCTTTTTTTCAGCACATGCATCAGCGGCGGAGCAAGCTGCATCATAGACCAACAGAATCTTGTGAAAAAAATATACTTTCCCCGAGAGGTGCTGCCGCTGGCATATGTGACAAGTCAGTTTGTGAATATGATCCTGACGTTTATGGTAATCCTTGTTGTGATCCTTGTATCAGGAAGAGGACTCAATCCGAGAGCACTTGCATGCCTTCCTGTGGTTATGATAGTGGAATATGTGCTGGCGCTTGGGTTCTGTATGCTGGTATGTGCCGCGGCAGTTTATCTCAGAGACATAGTTTATACTATGGGGATCATCACTATGGCCTGGCAGTTTCTCACACCTGTCATGTATTCTTCGGATATCGTACCTGAGGAGCTTCAACCTGTGTTTAAGCTGAATCCTATGACATCAATTATAGATGTGTACAGGGATATTCTGTATTACGGTCGTATGCCGAAACTTGGCACATTGCTGCTGTCAACTGTTGTGGGGGTGGCCGCGCTGGTCATAGGCTGGCTGATGTTTGACAGGTTGCAGAGAGGTTTTGCTGAGGAGATGTAGCATGAATCCTGAAAACGCGATAGAGGTCAGAAATGTAACCAAGGCCTTTAAAATATATCCGGATAAAGGGAACACCATGAAGGAAAGGGTGCTGTTCAGCAGCAGACGCAGGTATGAGATGCGAGAGGTGCTGAAGGGTATAAGTTTTGATGTAAAAAAAGGTGAGGCCATAGGCCTGATAGGGCATAATGGTTGTGGAAAGAGCACTACATTGAAACTCCTTACAAAGATCATGTATCCCAACAGCGGAACGATAGAGATGAACGGTAGAGTGTCAAGTCTCTTAGAGCTTGGAGCAGGATTTCATCCGGATATGAGCGGTAGAGATAATATATATATCAACGCAGCTATCTTTGGCTTAACAAAGAAGGAAATAGATGCAAGGCTTGACAGCATCATAGATTTCTCTGAGCTGCAGGAATTTATAGACAATCCGGTGCGGACATATTCGTCAGGAATGTATATGAGGCTTGCGTTTTCGGTAGCCATCAATGTTGATGCAGACATACTTCTCATAGATGAGATACTGACGGTGGGAGATGCTGCATTTCAGGCAAAATGCTTTAATCGCTTGAGAGAGATCAAGTCGGAGGGCACAACGATAGTCATAGTGTCGCATTCGCTTGATCAGATCGAGCAAATATGCGAACGAAGCATCTGGATCCATGATGGTGTGATCAGAGAAGAGGGTGCGCCGAGGGATGTGGATCCTAAATACATAAGATTCATGAATGAGAGGACCAATGCACAAACGGAAGGGTCTAAGGCGGCAACGGAGATGAATGGATCATGATGAACATAATGGATGAAGAAGGCCTGGCTGATAGAGAAAAAAAAGAGAAAGCAGAAGATGTCAGTATCGAACCGATAATCGAAAAAATACAAAGAGAAGTACATGAAAAATCGTGCGCAGAAAAGATTCCTTCGTTTGATGAGATGAAAGAAATAATACCTTTAACGACGGGAGGACGCTGCACTACAGATAAAATAAAAGGACTGATAAAACGGATTGTCAGAAAGCTGCTGCGAATCCATGCAAAGCCAATACCGGAGGACAAGGATCAATTAAACACTGATGCTGTCAATATTATTCAAATCGTGTCATCGATTAGCTATGGAGATGCAGTTGGAAATGATGTAAGAGCCATAAAACAGATTCTGACAGAGAGCGGATATGCAAACAAAATATATGCAGAGAGTATCGATGATAGACTGCCGGCAGGAACTGCTTCTCCGATAATTAAAATGCCGAAATTAAAAAGCAATGATATTATCATATACCATGGAGCTATAGGCACAAAGCTGAATTATATGTTGCCTGAGTACGGCGGGCGTAAGGTGATGATATATCATAATATAACCCCGCCTGGTTTTTTTAATGACTATTCCTTGGACAGTGTTAGAGCGACCTGCGAAGGCCTGAAAGGAATTCGATTCTTATCGAACAAGCTGGATCATTGCATTGCGGTTTCGGAATTCAACAAACAAGACATGCTTGACATGGGTTACACTTGCCCGATAGATGTATGTCCGATATTGATACCTTTTGAAGATTATGACCAAAAGCCATCACAAGATGTTCTTACTCAATACCAAGGGGACGGGATAACGAATCTCATGTTCGCCGGCCGTATAGCTCCAAATAAAAAGCAGGAAGATATAATCGCTGCATTTTATTGCTATCATAAATATTACAATTCTAAATCAAGACTCTTCCTGGTCGGCTCCTGGAGCGGAATGGAGAAGTACTATCAGCAGCTGTGCCGATATGTTGACCGTCTGGGAATTTCGGAATCTGTGATTTTTTCAGGACATGTAAAGTTTGATGAGATTCTTGCATATTACAAATTGGCAGATGTATTTGTGTGCATGAGCGAGCACGAGGGCTTTTGTGTCCCGTTGGTTGAGGCAATGTATTTTGATGTTCCGATAGTTGCATTCAAGAGCACCGCAATTCCATATACTATGGGCTATAAAGGCGCACTATTGGACAATAAAGAGCCGAATTTTGTGGCTGCTGTTATAGATAGAGTGATAAACGACAAAACATTAAATGAAAAATTGCTGAAATTGCAGCGCGAACGATTAAAGGACTTTTCATATACAGAGGTCAAGTCACTTTTCCTGGGTATTCTTAACAGGATCGTAGAAGAAGGCAATTAAGGAATTTAAAGCCGCGCCTTATTATTTCAAAAGGACAGAAAGCATATGCGAGAATCAGAGGGTAGATAATATTGAATGAAGCAGTCTTGATCGTAATCGGAGCGGTTGTATTTTTTTTGCTATCCGTGACAATGTTGGGGAGTACTGAGGACTGGTTTACATGTGGAGTTGTAGGCTTCACATCCTTTATGTGCCTGTATGTAGTGGTGTCGGGACTCTTTTTTTGGCTGGATTGGTATGAAATCAGATATGCGATAGCACTAACCGACATATTCGGCGCGCTTTGGTTGGGCGTGATGACTGCCTGCTACAAAGCAAGGTGCGATCTATCACAGATAAAACTGCTGAATAAAAGAGATATTTTACCCATAATTATATTAATTACTGGATTCATTATAACTCGGCACCAGTTTGGTATATACGGAATGGGACAGGACGAGGGGGTATACCAAACAAAGGCGATAGCATTATTGCAGGGGCATACGGATAATCTTTACAGGTTTGAAGAGTATCACGAGCTGGGCAAAGATGAGCAAGAGCAATATGAAAGATTCCTTGAAAAATTCACGGGATATTATAGTCTGTCAGACACATATCAGGCGGATGCACAAGAAGAAGGCGGATGCGCAGGCGAAGGGTATCTGCATGGCATTCCGACGATGGCTGCAGTGCTTGCCTTAAGCGGAAGCGTATTGGGACTATCACACCTTAAATTCATATGCGTACTTTTTTATCTTGCTTCAATCTGGCTGTTATATGTAATAACTAAAAAGATAGGACTTTCATATATCGCAAGTGTATTATGCATGGTTATGATGGCTGTTTCGCCAATTGTGATATGGGTGACAAAGTCATCGCTGACAGAGTCGTTTTTGACACTGCTTATAGTATTTTACATATATATGATGTCATTTGACGAAGAGAGCATTCAGAAATGCAACGGAAGACATGCGTTGTTATGCCTAGCTCCGATTGCTTTCTCGTTTTTTCATATCAGTACGCTGATGATCATGCCTCTTTTTGCAGCCACCTTGTGGGTGAAATATCTTGAAAGAAGAGAAAAAAATTATCTGGTTGACTTGAATGTAATATTCGCAATGTTTACATTGGGATTCTGGATGATGCTTAAGGTGGCACAGGAATATTCGCTTAAGAATCTGTCGCGGATATGTATAGGACCGATAGATAAGAGTACACTTTGGATGGTTCCGGTGATATTCAGCGTGCTGGTGCTGCTAGTGAGTGTATGGATGGTAAAAAGGGAAAATCTGAATGCATATGCTTTCATAGATTCGTCTGTGTGCAAATGGGCGATAAGAACGCTGATATCCGTATCATTATTATATGTCATGAGCTATATACGGGAGGCTCAAAGCGATGCTGCAGTCGGCAATGGTGATTTATATTATTGGCTGAGTTCCGGATATGAAGAAATAGATTGCGGTCTGGCGTTGAAGCACACCAGACTGTATGCCAATTGTATCATGAGCAGCTTGCTGCTATTCCCGGCTGCAATTATAACGATGATTGCTGATCCGGGATGGTTTTTGAGAAAAAAAACGATAACAATTTTTCTGTGTTTTTTTTATCTTGTTCTTTTTGTTAATGTTTGTATACAGCGAAATGTATCATATTATTACTATTACGCAAGATATATTGAGTATGTGGTTCCCGTATCAATACTTGCAATCGGCATCTGTATAGATAAAATAGGATGGGTGCTTGGCACCGTTACGGCGATAATCGGACTGGCCGTCACAGCGCCTTTTTCATACTATCTGATAAGCGAACCATATGATGACACATATATGGAGGAACATAAGCTTTTGGAAATATGCCGAGAGATAGTCCCGGGATCGGCTGTGATCCTGGACTGTGGGGAGGAATTCATACGCAATGTGGGGATAGATATAAAAGAGATCACAGAATCGGATATTTATCCTGCCTTTGATGATTTTGATAAGGAATGGAAGAATCTGAAGGAAAGGTATGAGCATGTATATATGATCACAGGAGTGCAGCGTACCGAGATGAGCAGGTTAAAATGCCGGATAGAATATGCTGTCAGTGAGTATGACATGTTCGCTGAAAGCGATACAGTTCCTCTTATCAGCAGCAGGACGGCATACATTGCCGCAGTGAACATTTATGACAGTCAGCAGTGTGAGTATGACAGCAGGTACGGAACGAATTATATTGACCGGCTTTATATGATGAATGATGTGATAAAAGACGATGCCGGATATCTTTTGAAAAACGATGGCATAGTATACGGGCCATACATTAAATTGCAAGAGGGGCGGTACAGGCTCACGGTAGCTGCAGGAACAGAAGGAGCAGGCATTGTAAGAATCACGGGCGATATAGGGAAACAGAAAATTGGCGAGGGTATCCTGTCGGACGGGATGAATCAAATTGTTTTTACGGCAGATGATACAATAGAGAATGTTGAGTTTGTGATAACCCCTGTAGAAGAGGCGAGGCTGAATATCACAGGAGTGTATCTGGAAAAGCTGGAAGATGATTGCAAATAACATAGCAATATAATGGGTTGATATATAT
>CAVIJY010000057.1:0-10589 GCA_963643215.1 Lachnospiraceae bacterium
CAAACTGTGGTTCCAGCTTCTTTGCATTTCTGATCTCTTCTTTTTCTTCTTCTGTCAACTTCTGTCCCGGAGTTATGCTATACTTCACTGTCATAATAAAATCTCCTTTCCTTTTCAGTTGCCAATCTTGCCGATATCAGCCGCAACGACTCTTTCCTTTCTGTGAATACCACAAAAAGAACATCTTCAACCAATCCGATGGCAATATATCGATCTTCATCACTGCTATGTTCGGAATCATAAACTTCAATGTAATACGGATCAGCGAACACCTTTGAGGCGGTCTCGAACGAGATACCATGTTTCTTTTTATTTATTGTGTTCTTTTCATCATCCCACTCAAACTTCAAATGGCATCACCTCCTCAAATTCACAGAACAATACCTGTACCCAACCATGGTCTCCCTAGAAGTGGGCAAGGATTTAAGGTAGTAAATACATATATCTTGGGCACTAGCCAAGAGACCGATGGGAATACGCGCTTTCATCTTAATTTTGTAATGGCCTACATAGCTCTAACCTTGTCTATAAGTTCTTCTTTTGTATCGACAAAGCTATATGGGGCATATTCACCATAGGCCATAGGTCTTGAAATTGTAACAATTTGAATATGCTTGCCAGCGACCAAATTCTCAAGAACATTTTTTAGGGTTCCCAGTTCTTTTCCTGGCTTTGTCTTCCAGGCAACGCAGCCATGATCATTTATGTCCTTCGCCAGAATGTAACACATCCTCTAAAACCTCCTTGAATTTATCTAAAGTTCTAATTTCACCTTTTTCATAAAGCTCTCTTAAAACTCCGCCAATACCCTTAGGATACTCTTTTTTATAAACATAATCATGAAGATAGTTATTTAACTGCCTATCATAAAATGTGTTGAACTGCAATTCAATCGGATAATATTGAATCCCTCTTCTATAAGTAAGATGAACTCCTCGATATCCATCATCATCTTGCTTTCCACTTGACAGATCAACAATGCGAACTCTTTTATCCTGCACAGAAAGAATCTCTTGGTAATCATCGCAAAGATCTCTTAATCCAAGAATGTCATTAAAGACTTTTCTGATTTCACGATTCGGATAATATCTTTCATATTTTGTTTCGATTGATTCAAAAGATTTGATTCGATAGTCAGTCGAAACGTTCGAAAGCAGTTCCTGTTCATTCAGCCAATTAGAATATGTTTTCAATTCATTCAACAAAGCGTCTTTATCAACCTTACCAAGATCATCCCTTAAAGAAAAAGGAAGATGCGATTCAAAGGAAAGCTCGTTTAAAATTTCAATTGATAGTCCATGTAGTTCTAATAACTTTTCAAAATTCATATATTGCTCATTCCTTTGGTGAATTCATCTACTCCCCCATTGGTTTGCCACCAACAGGTCAACTATCCCTTTATGTCTGCTGCCAAGAGGTCTAGGTCAAAAAGTATATAAAATTCACACTTTCAGGCCTGTCGGGTGCAGACCGATGGGAAAGCTTCAAGTGCCTACCTTTCACCACACCAGCCTCCTCCATGCGAATGAAATCATTCCCCAGAGCCTCGCCACTGCCAACGGCACAGACAACACGATCCCAATCGCCGTGGCCATAACAGCTTCCGGCAGCTTTGTGATAAGCACCCACCATTGATTATACTCATCATACTCTGCAATGCAGGTCACAGAAATCTCGAATCCCAAATACAGAAGGTATAACTCCCACATCTGCGGTATCTCGACGTTAATCACACCAATCCAATACTTCACAGGCCCGTAGATAGCGAACCACGCCTGGATACCTGCTGCTGCACAGAACAAATTCACTACATGCAGCAATACAAAGATCGGTGATAAAAGCTGTATGACCTGAAGAGGCATAGCCACCAATCCCAGAAACCCGTAGAGCGGATTCAGAATCAGATAATTATGCTTGATAATACAGTCCAGAAGCCCCCGCTGCCATCGATCCCTCTGATGAAAGAGGCGGCGCATCGTCGTCGGCACTTTCGTATAACATATACTGTTCTCCTCATAGTATACTGACTTACCGCTGGGTCTGAACAAATGTTGCACAGAAAGCACCAATTCCATATCCTCTCCGACAGTATCGTCGTCGTAACCATTAAATGATAAGATATGTGACTTTCTGAAAATGCCATAAGCGCCAGAGATCAGACAGTTGGCATTCAAAACGTCAAGCAATGATCTCCATATATTGAATGTCTTCATATACTCCAATCGCTGACTAAGTGTGATCATATTTTTATTTTCACTCATTGCCTTAAGCTTGCCACCGACGGCACTGACATGTTTATCTTTAAAGTGCTGCATTGCAATATGAATTGCACAATCATCCAACATGCAGTCTGCATCCAGAACACATACAAACTCATATTGCGCATACCTGAGCCCGACGTTTAACGCATGGCCCTTGCCCCTCTCTCTAATCTGTAACTTTCGCATTGGAACCTCAGCATAACGAAGCGGTAGCGCATCTTCCATGACCTCTATTTCCTCCGGTATGGAAGACACATCATTTTGAAGGATGATAATTTCAAAACACTTACATGCCTGCTGCAGCACCGATTGAACTGTGATATACGGTATTCGATCCGACATGAGCGGGATCAGAAAACTTATCCCACAATCTACTATTCGTTTCTCCTTTATTGATTATTGTGCTAGTTTTACGACATTTCGGTCAAAAGCAGTCAGGAGACCTATTGGAATATATCTTATATCGATCCGACTTTCTTGAAGACCACCAATACTGTTTTAAATAAAATTTTTATGTCCATTCCAATATTCCAATTTTCGATATATTCTTTATCTAGCCTTACAACTTCTTCAAAATCTGTAATTTCATTTCGTCCACTCACTTGCCACATACCGGTAATTCCCGGTTTAATTGCCAATCTTGCCCGATGGTGGAGCTCATACAAAGAAGTTTCAGAAATCAAAGGAGGTCTGGTTCCAACAATCGACATGTCTCCCTTTAATACATTAAAAAACTGCGGAAATTCATCTAAGCTTGTTCTTCTGATAAAATCTCCGATGCCAGTCTTATGTGTTCCATCCGCAAGAACCTTATTTCCAATCACTCGTGGGTCAAAATCCATTTTAAACATCTTTGCATCACCCATTTTGTTATATTTCAAGAGATCAGCTTTACGCTCCTCTGCATCCATGTACATACTACGGAACTTGTACATCTTAAATCTTTTTCCATTTTTCCCCACACGTTCCTGTACAAAAAAAATCGGCCCGGGAGAAGCAATATAAATGGCCGGTCCGACGAAAATGCAAATTGCCCCTGTCAGAATACAGCCAACTAAGCCACCTGCAATATCCATTAATCGTTTCAGCATCAACTGCTTCGTCGATGCATAATTAATACTGGTTGTAAGAACTATATAATTTCCTATCTCCTCTACAAACTGTTTTTTCCCTGTTATATTTGTAACTTTCGCCAGATTATAATGAACAGTCACGCCTGTCTCTGTAAGCTGCTGGATGAGTACCGATGGATAGGGTTGGTTTTCTGAAGTAACGATTAAAACCTCATCAATCCATTCCTGGCAGACATACATGGCAGCTGTTTCTTTATTTGCCACTACCGGTACACCATGCACATTCTTTCCTGTCCAATCAGCATCAAGCACAACAACCCCGGCAATTGTATATCTTGCATAATTGTTTTCCTTCATATTGACAACTACCTGATCCGCCACATCCTGAGATGTAAAAATGATCAATTTGCGGTCGCCGCCATTTTTCATTTTCTTTCTAAGAAACTTTTTCCAGAGTTCTCTCACCAAATAGGTAAGCAATAAATAAATTACGATTGTAAGAATTAAGACTAACCTTGAAAATTGCTGACCCAGTTGCAGCAGAAATAAATATAGAACAGCTAATGCCCCTACCATAACGCAGTGGTTGACAGTTATTACAAAATCACGATAATATCCTTTCTTTAAAACGTTTTTCATGGTTCCGTATATAAAAATAACCATCAAATCTGCCAGTTCTAGAAATATCGCCATGTTACGGTAAAGAATAATCGCATATGGATTAAATCCATAACCGCTAATTGCATATGCCAAAACATAAGCCAGCTGCAGGCAGACCATATCCAGAACTATAAAATCTATATGCTTTAACCATCTTTCTGAATCTATTCTATACACAGATTTTCTTTCCCTTCACATTGAGCAGAACGTCAATATCTCTTTCTAAAAATGCCCCCAGACCGTCCGAAAATGCTGTATTTATGCGTATTTTCAGGCATAAATATAGCTCCTTTTTTATTTTCGTGATTAGTCGGCTCTCATTATCCTCCGATATGCCGCCCTTCTGCTTGCTCATGCTTGTCTCCCTGTACAGCTTTGTATTCTTTGTTGTCTATTTCGAGAATCTTCCGCCGGGGCTGCCCCGGCGAAAGACCTCGCCGATTCATCTCAGCACATCAGCCGATGATCGCTGCTGTTCCGTCAGCAGGTGCCGTAAATGTTACGACGCCTGTAGCCGGGTCGACAACTGCGGCGATGACAGTGAATCTTCCCGTCGTGTTGTCATAGAAGAGCACCTGAACAGTGCCTGACGCCGGGATCTTGCTTGCCGCCATGACAAGCTGCTGCTGTGAACCGGGTGTCACCTTGGTGATCGCTACAGTCTGCGCGAGAACTGTCTTGCCGGCTGCCTCGGGCACACCTGCAAGGTTTCCTGCGTCGATAGCATTGAGTGTAGATACTACCGTGCTCGGAAGTCCTGCTCTCTTTGCACTTCCCGTAGCTGCTGAGGATGTTCCGTTGGATACGAGTCCGCTGGTTACAGTTCCGTCAGCTGCTACAGTTGCGCCTGCGACGCTGGCCGTCTGACCATTGTCAAATACAACGGTTCTGGTCGTCTCTGATGAGCTCGATCCCGGAACATATGTATCGGAGGACGAGGAGTCATCTGAGCTGTCGCTTGAACGACTGGCTGCCATCGCAGGAACTGCCGCAAGCGAGAGTGCGCATGCTATAGCGAGTACCTTAACAAACTTCTTCATAGGTTTATTCTCCTTTCTGTAGATTTATAATAAAACCGCTTTTACACGCGGCATTATTATACCAATCTGTATATCGCACCTGTCCGGATACCGCATCCGTCCGGGCATCATACCTGTCTGTAGAACAAGCTCAGCAGTACTTTGACTGTTCCGGGCTTGCTGGCATAGTACACGTCAAATGTGCTTGTGGCATTGCCGTAGCCCGGCAGCGTGAGCATGCTGCTCTCATCTATAGTATCCTGAATCAGCACATCCAGCGCTGCCTTCAGGTATCTGTCCTTGGACATATTCGTGACCATGTAGTCCTGCATCATGTCATAGAGCTTGCTCACGATGGCGCTGTCCTTTCTGGACATGGCCTCCAGCGATCTGTAAAATCCCGCGATATACTGCCTGTGCTGGTTCATGCGGCTGATGGCCGAGTTGTCGATATTGCAGTCCCGAAATCTCACGAATCTCTCTGCCTGCTTGCCGTGGAGCGTCACGCTCTCTCCGTAGACAAATGCCGGGTCCGATGTCTCCATGCCCTCCGTGGGGATGGTGACCGTGACTCCTCCCACGGCGTCATTAACCACTGCCATGACGGATGTATCCACCGCCATATAGTCTGTGATGGGAAGATTCATGAGCAGCGTCTGCACGGCCAGCCTTGAGTTCTCACAGCTTTCGTGCATGCCGTCTCCGAAGCAGTACGAGAGGCACAGATGATCTGTATACGGCTGTATGACGCCTGTCTTCCGGTTCTTCTCCATGACCGGCGTCATGGTATCTCTCGGTATCAGAAGGAGCTTTACCGTGTTTCTCGCGGTATCATGCGCCGCGAGTATGATGGCATCGCACTGACCGGCGTATCCGTATTCCTTCTTCTCGTGCATGCTTCCGGCATTGTCCACTCCCAGTATCAGGATGGGCTTGATGTAGGTATTGCGCTTGTAGGTCTTGCCCTCCCATGTGATCTCGTTCTGCGAGAAATCGGGATACTGTACATCATCCTCTGCTCCCGAGCCGCCGGGCGCTGCACCTGTCGTACCCTGTTCTGCCGCCGGATCTGAAGCCTCATCAGCTGCTCCTGCCTCCGTCTCGGATGCCGCGTCTGCCGCTGTGATGCCGTCTCGCGTACTCCCGCCGACTCCCGCCTCCGCGGCCGCGCTTATCATATCGGCCTCGTACTGCGCCGCGCGCCGCGCGCCGAGAGCATTGTACCCGGCCACGCCTCCGATAGCGAGTATCATGACCAGTATGAACACGATGCCCTGCCGATGTCTGACTATGAATGGGGTCTCGTCATTCGGACTATGCTTTTTTCTCTTCGTATATCGTGACACCCTCTTCTGCTCCCTGTATCTGTGGCTGTGGTTTTGACTGCATTCCTGTCTGCAACTTTGCCTTTTCCCCGGGCTTGTCCCCGGCTGCTATCTTCAGCCGTTATTCCTGCCCCAACTGCTCACCCGGCTCTTATCTCCGGCTTGGCTGCTCATCCGGGGCGCTTCAGTCCTTGCTGTCCTCGGGCTTCTGCACGGACTTCTCTTTCGATCCGGTTTCTGTATCCTGAACGGAATCTGATCCGACGTGCCCGCTCTCAGCCTGTCGCTTCTGCTCTTCCTCTTCGTGACTCAGCTTCTCATCAAGCATCTTCTCCTGTACATCGGAGCCGTAGCCGTATGCCCCGTACTCACCGTACTTGCCATAGCCGCCGTACTTGCCGTATTTTCCGTATTTGCCATACTTGCCGTAGTACGCCTCTGCCTTGGGATCTACTCGGTTCAGGACTGCTCCCAGCACCTTCGTCCCGGATGTTTCTATCTGTTTCATGACCTGCTGCTCCAGCCTGTAGCTGATGGCTCCGCTCTCTATAACCATGATCGCGCCGTCGCAGCGTCTGGCCACTATGGAGCCGTCTGCCAGCGATGCCATGGGCGGCGTATCTATGAATACATAGTCATAGCACACCCGCAGATATTCTATGAAATCGTCAAAGAGCGAATCCTCCAGCAGCTCTGACGGATTCGGGCTGAACGGTCCGGCAAATACAACCGACAGGTTCTCCCTGGAGGTCTCGTATATTATGTCTCCGGCGCCCTTCTGTCCTGTCAGGTAGTGCGTGAGTCCTGATAGCTCGCCCTTGACATTGTATCTGTCCTTGAGCACCGAGCGGCGTATGTCCGCATCCACCACCACGACTCTCTTTCCTATCTTGGCCATGCTTGAGGCAAGGCCGAAGCAGATGTCCGACTTACCCTCGTCGGGAAGTGCGCTGGTGAACATGATGACATGTATGTTGCTTCCGCAATACTGCACATTGGTGCGAAGCCCCTTGATGGCCTCGGAGTATGCGTAGTCCTCAACTATATTTCTCTTGAGTCTGACTATATTATCGTTCATATATCCCGTCCTCACCCTCTGCGCTTCTTCTTCTTTTTGTCTATGATATCCTTCGTATCCGTCTCCTTGTTCGAGTACTTGCGCTCAGGTACGGATGCCAGCACCGAGATGCCCAGATACTTCTCCACATCCTCTGTGGTAGTGACAGTATCGTTCAGGACAAATGCTACCGTGATAACGCCGCAAGCAAGCACCATTCCTATCAGACCGCCGATGGCGGTGTTTTTCGCAACGCTCGGGCTTGACTTCTGCGTAGCCACGGTTCCGTGCTCTATCATCTTGGGCGGCACCATCTCCATGGTCTCGGCTATATAATCCGAGGCTACCGTGGCTATGGCGTCCACTATGTCCTTGGCCAGGCGCGGATCCGCGTCGTCTGTGCTGATGGTCAGGATACGGGTGTTCTGCGGGTTTGCTATGGATATACGCTCTGCAAATTTCTCGTATGTCGTATCCAGCCCCAGCTCATCTATGACCGTCTGCAGCACCGGACGGCTCTTGACTATGATCTGATAGTCGTTCGTGAGCTGCGCGCCTATCTGCAGATCCGCCAGAGATGTCAGCGTGGTCTCCTTTGAGATGATATACAGCATGGCTGTGGAGCTGTACTGCGGCACCATGATGAACTTTGATATGCCAAATGCCACCGCCGCGCACAGCAGCGTGCATGCCGCTATGGATATCGCGCGATTCAGATATTCATGCAGAAGCTCCAGAAGATCTATCTCTATCTCTCCGTCGTAGCCTCTGCGCCCTGTGACCTGTGTTGTCTTGCCTTCTGACATGAATGTATCCCCTGTCTTTGTTTTTTATCTTTTCAGCATCTGCCGCATTTCAGCATGAATTGACTGTCTGCAGGCAGATTCGCGATTGATATCGGCAGCCGGCCGGAACCGGTCGCAGCCATACTATCTCTCGATGCTCTCATTGCGTATGATATGAAGCGCATTTCTTCTGGTTATTTTATCATATATGTCAGAAGAAATCTTCTTTTTAAGCCAATCTGCAGCCTTAGCCGTATCCGGGGCTCTGAAGTCTATCCTGTGCATGTCCGTGCACAGTGCATCCACTATGCCGTCTGTCACCTGTGCTCTGCACCATCTGCGTCTGCCGTCAAGCAGACCGCCCTGTGTCAGCGCCTCGTAGTTCATCTGCATCACCACTCCCATGCGCTTTATGTCGCGGGCTCTCGAGTCCTGACGCAGCGACGCGTACCGCTCATAGTGAGCCAGAACCGGGATGCGCCCGGTATCCGATATGGATCGAAGACCTCTGACTATCTGCGCGTAGGGAGCTGATATATCAAACTCGCACAGGATATAGTCGCTTCCGGCCAGTCCCCGCGCATGCCCTGTATGTATCCTCTCGGGATAGTCCTCGTGCCAGAAGCCCTCCTGTCCCGGATAGATGTCTATGTCCGGATATATCTCTCTGGCGCTTTTCAGCAGCCGGGCCGTCATGGTCTCTATGTCCGGATTGTCCTTTGTCCGTCTGTAGTGGGGCGTGGCTATAAATGTTCGAAAGCCCTGCCTGTATGCCATGCCTATCAGCTCCAGCGACTCCTGCTCGCTGCGCGAGCCGTCGTCTATACCCGGCAGTATGTGGCAGTGTATGTCCGCAAGTCCCGGCCTGTCCATGTCCGGGATGCTGCCCGGATTCCGGTGACTGTCTGTCCGAGAAATGTTGTCCGTTCCCGAATCGTCACCTGTGCTCGCACTACTGTATGTCTTCAGAGCTTCGTCCATACTCAGGCTGCCGTCCGTGTCCCGGCCTGTGCTCTGCTTTGCGTGAGGGTTGGTTGGTATAGTGTTATGCGTCATCGTGTACTTTCATGCATCTTCCCGCGTCCCCTCTCGCAATCTCCGGCCTTGGTCTTGATCCCGGTTTTGGCATTGGCTCCAGTTTTGACTCTGACTCCGGTTTTGACTCTGACTCCGGCCTTGGTTTTGGCTCATTGCTTCGCGCAACTGCGGAAAACACGCTTTGCGTGTTCCCTCGCTATCGCGGCGTCTACGTTCCACTCCGGTCGGTGCTGAACAAGCGCAAAAAAGCACGCACCTTATATGCGCGTGCTTTTATAAAAACGCAGTATATGCGTTTTTAATGCCATAATCGATGATTGTCAAAGCCGGATATAGTTTCATTTCTCCCCTCGTTAAAACCTGTCAAGACCAGCTGGTATTTCTGAGAGAAGCGGGGATTTTACCCCCCCCCCATGAATTTCGGGACGGTTTGATCTGATGTCTTAAAACTGTGGTTTTCTGCTGCCGCGGATGCACCCCGATACTCAGCCGACACATCCGTGTTGACTAATGTAGCACAGATCTCAGGTTGTGGCAACCGTGTTTTGGTTATTCAATTTTTGTGTTCAGTTCGGCAGGCTGGAATTTGTCAGTATTAAAGTTTCAGAATCTCATCCGCAATTTCGCGAACGGTTTTATTGCTTGTATCAATTTTTACGGTATCAAGTACCTGATACATGCGAATCCTTCCGATGCTTCTGTCAATGACATCGGCAGTGCGGAGTCCGCGAGCAATATCGGATGACAACCGATTTCTCAGATTTGTTGTCACATTTTCTTAAAACATCAGGCCATCCTCAGCCCTCCGCGTTCAATACCCAGGCGAATGCCTTCGCCATCCGCAGATCCGGCTCTTCATCTCATGCTGCTGCATATATTCGACAAAGCCCGAGAACCATACCGACGGTGATGCCGCCGCTGAGAATAAACTCACGCAGCAAATTATCAACTTTTATGTTTACCTTTGGTGGACTGATCTTAACGCCCTCGTTTTTCTCAAAATATGCTTTTGCTTTGGCTTTATCAACCGTCTTTTTAAGCTCCTCATATCTGCCGAACTCATTGATATTGGCTTCATTCAGCCGCAAGCTCATAATATTACGGAGTGGCATCCTCATAGCTGTCAAATAAGCTAATGAATTGGTGCTCCTATAGAAACCATGGCTCTCCGTAATCTGCTCTCACTTCGTGCTTTGCACTCGTGACAGCAGAACTACGAGCTCAGCATGCCTTGAGACACCGCTATGAATGTCAGCGGTATAAGGGAATATGCACAAGATAGAGGCGTTCTCGGGAATTTGTCAAAGCTTTGTGCGCACATTTACAGCAGGCTATCTATGTATAATCCATGCTCATTCAGTAGTTGAAGCG
>CAVIJY010000058.1:0-10464 GCA_963643215.1 Lachnospiraceae bacterium
GAGAGGCGTGTCATAAACTCTATCTCCCACCGACATGCCCCTAAAGGGACTAGCTGCGCGTCGTGACATGTCGTGGGAGATGAGTTTTGACACTGTAACCAAGCTTATGATTTGCGCAGCGTGGAGTAGCCCATCAGATACTCGTCTACATCGTGAGCGCAGCGGCGTCCCTCGGCCACAGCCCATACGACGAGAGACTGGCCGCGATGCATGTCGCCTGCAGTAAATGCGCCCGGCACATTGGTTGCGTAGCTTTCAGGATCTTGCGTCTCAACTACACCGCGCGAGGTCAGCTTAACTCCGAACGCCTCTGCGGTATATGTCTGGCAGCCCGTAAAGCCGGCGGCGATGAGCAGAAGATCGCAGGGTAGCGTCTTCTCGGAGCCCTCGACCTGTACCATCTGGCGATTTTCAAAGCATACCTTTACGGTAACTATCTCTTTGAGCTCACCTTTTTTGCTGACATGAAATTCCTTGACGGTGGTTTCATAGACTCTCGGATCGTGTCCGGTCCGGCCTATAGCCTCTTCATGGCCGTAATCAAGCCTGAAGGTAAGCGGCCACTCCGGCCACGGATTGGAGGGCGTTCTGTCTGCGGGAGGCTTCGGCATCATCTCAAGTGCCGTCACGGATTTGCAGCCATGGCGCAATACGGTTGCGATACAGTCATTGCCGGTATCGCCGCCGCCTACTATGACGACATTTTTTCCTGCCGCACTGATGAAGTCTGTCTCCTTCATGAATGTATCCACATCGCGGGACTGTGCGTCAAGCCAGGTTCCGGCGGTGCTGTCCATGCCGTGATCAAGCAGACTTTTTGTGGTTGATTTCAGAAAGTCAACAGCATAATATATGCCCTTGATCTGCCCGGGGTCTGCGCCTGCAAGGCTGCGCGGCTGCTTGGAGCCGCATGCCAGCACTACGGCGTCATACTGCTTCATGAGCTCATCGGCGGTGATATCTACGCCGACATTTACGCCTGTGCGAAACTCTACTCCCTCAGCCTCCATGAGATGCATCCTGCGGTATATGACGCTTTTATCCAGCTTCATATTGGGGATACCGTACATGAGCAGTCCGCCGATGCGGTCATCGCGTTCAAATACAGTGACATTGTGGCCTCTGTGATTGAGCTCATCGGCTGCGGCCAGTCCCGAGGGACCGGAGCCTATGACGGCAACTCTTTTCGTACTTCTCACCCTCGGGACGCGCGGCTGCATATAGCCGTTGGCATACGCGGTTTCTATCACGAAAAGCTCGTTGTCGTGAACAGTGACGGGATCGCTGTATTCACCGTTTATGCAGGCCTTCTCACACAAAGCGGGGCATACTCTTCCGGTGAATTCCGGGAAATTGCTTGTCTTTATCAGTCTTGACAGAGCATGCTCATAGTTGCCGAGGTATATCTGATCATTCCATTCGGGGATCAGATTGTGAAGAGGGCATCCGGTGAACATGCCTGACAGCTTCATGGCCGACTGGCACAGGGGAACGCCGCAGTTCATGCACCTTGCGCCCTGCTCGCGTCTTTCCTGCTCAGAGAGCGGCTTGTGAAATTCCTTAAATGTTGTCAGTCGTTCTCTGACCGGCACATCATGGTTGTTTTTGCGCTTAAATTCGAGAAATCCTGTTGCCTTACCCATTATGCGGTCACCTCCTCAAACGCCTCCAGGACTGCATTGTCATGCGAGATGCCCTGCTCCTCGTATTTGCTGATGGCTGTCAGCATCTTCTGATAATCGTTGGGCAGTATCTTCTTGAAATCCGATACTCTGTTGTCAAAATCAGCCAGAATCTCGGCAGCCAGAGCCGATCCGGTTTCCTTTTCGTAATCAATCAATATCTCCTTGAGCTCGGCGATGTCGTACTTGTCCGCAACCTCCTGAAGAGAGTCCATATCCTTGTTCATGCGCTTGTAGAGAGTGTGATCGCTGTCAAGTACATAGGCGATTCCTCCGGACATGCCGGCCGCGAGATTCTTGCCGGTAGGGCCGAGTATGACAGCGCGTCCGCCGGTCATATATTCAAGACCGTGATCTCCGCAGCCTTCGACGACTGCAACCGCGCCGGAGTTGCGTACGCAGAATCTCTCTCCGGCCACACCGCAGATATATGCTTTTCCGGCTGTCGCGCCGTACAGAGCCACATTGCCGATGATGATGTTGTCAGAGGCCTTATAGGGAGCCTCGGCAGGCGGAACCACGACAAGCTTGCCTCCGGAGAGTCCCTTGCCGAATCCGTCATTGGCATCTCCGGTCAGACGCAGAGTAAGTCCCTTCGGACTGAATGCCCCGAAGGACTGGCCGCCTCCGCCCTGAGCATGAACCACGAAGGTGTCATCAGGAAGATTGTTGCCGAATACTCTTGTTATGTCGGACCCGAGTATGGTGCCGAATGTACGGTCCGTGCTGGAGACAGTCAGCGATATATCTACAGGCTTCATCCGCGCGGCGGCGGCCTTCATCTCGACCGCTGTCCGGCGGGCAGGACCGCTGCCGGTTCCGGCATATGTCGTCTCTGCTGCCGGAGAGGAGGTCGGGATCTCGATCTTGCATTTTTTCAGCGCTTCATACAGCGCGGGCAGAAGCACAGCCTCATCCTTGGCTTTCTCCAGATGGAAGTCATAGATATGCTCCCTGTCAAAGTGCGAATGCTCGGCATGTGCATATGTCGGATCAAGGATTGCAGCCAGACTGACCTCATCTGCTCTGGATGCGGTGAGATCTTCGCGCTTTTTGAGGCAATCCGTACGGCCTACCATCTCGGAGACGGTTCTGAAGCCGAGCTGAGCCATGATCTCACGAAGCTGCTGAGCTATGAACAGCATGAATGTCATGACATATTCGGGCTTTCCGGCAAAGCGCCTTCTGAGCTTTTCATTCTGAGTGGCGATACCTACAGGGCAGGTGTCCTTGTTGCATACGCGCATCATCATACAGCCCATGCATACGAGCGGGGCGGTTGCAAAGCCAAATTCCTCCGCTCCCAGCAGTGCCGCGACAGCAACATCGCGTCCGCTCATGAGCTTGCCGTCAGTCTCGACGCATACTCTGTCACGAAGACCGTTTTCCATGAGTGCATGATGCGTTTCTGCAACGCCGAGCTCCCACGGAAGTCCGGCATGATGGATGGAGGATGACGGGGCAGCTCCCGTACCGCCGTCATATCCAGATATCAGAATGACCTGCGCACCGGCCTTGGCTACGCCGCTGGCGATGGTTCCCACGCCCGATTCGGACACAAGCTTTACCGAGATGCGGGCATAGCGGTTGGCATTTTTCAGATCATAGATGAGCTGCGCCAGATCCTCGATGGAATATATATCATGGTGCGGCGGAGGAGAGATAAGCGATACCCCGGGGGTGGAATATCTTGTCTTCGCTACCCACGGATACACCTTCTTGCCGGGCAGATGTCCTCCCTCTCCGGGCTTGGCACCCTGAGCCATCTTGATCTGAATCTCAACCGCGCTCCCCAGATATTCCGAGGTGACGCCGAAGCGTCCTGAGGCCACCTGCTTTATGGCAGAGTTTCTCTCGGTTCCGAAGCGCGAGGGATCCTCGCCGCCCTCGCCGGTATTGGACTTGCCGTCCAGCCTGTTCATGGCGATGGCCATGGTTTCGTGAGCCTCCTGAGATATGGAGCCGTATGACATCGCTCCTGTCTTAAAGCGCTTTACGATCTCTTCGGCGGGCTCTACCTCCTCGATATCGATAGCAGGCTGCTGCGGAGCAAACTCCATCAGGCTGCGCAATGTGCACGGATGGGAAGGATTGTTTACCATATCCGTATATGTCCTGAACTGCTCGTAGCTGTTTCGTCGTACGGCCTGCTGGAGGTTGATGATGGTCTCGGGGCTGTAGAGGTGCTCCTCCTTGTCGCTGCCGCTTCGCAGATTATGAAAGCCGATGCTGTCAAGCGTGGTATCCGTGCCGAGGCCGAGCGGATCAAATGCATGGTCGTGTCTGAAGGATATGTCCTCCTCTATCTCCTTGATGCCGATGCCTCCTATGCGGGAGACAGTCCCTGTGAAATACTTGTCTATCAGATCCCCGGACAGCCCGATCGCCTCGAATATACGGGCGGACTGGTAGGACTGGATGGTAGAGATACCCATCTTGGCGGCTATCTTGACCACGCCGGATGATATGGCTCTGTTGTAGTCCTTGATCGCAGTATGATAGTCCTTGTCAAGGATGCCCTTGTCTATGAGCTCGGATATGCATTCGTGCGCGAGGTACGGATGTATAGCGCGAACACCGAAGCCAAGCAGCGTGGCCATCTGATGGACATCCCGGGGCTCTCCGGATTCCAGAACTATGGATACTTTGGTGCGTTTTTTGGTGCGGACAAGGTGCTGCTCCACGGAGGATACCGCAAGAAGCGACGGTATGGGCATGTGGTTTTCGTCAACACCGCGATCCGAGAGTATGATGATGTTGTTGCCTCCTGCAGCGGCGCGGTCGACAGCGATATTCAGCTGGTCAAGCGCTCGCTCCAGAGAGGTGTTTTTATAATACAGAAGCGATATGGTCTCGGTATGAAATCCGGGCTGATTCAGTGACTTGATTTTCATGATATCGACGCCTGTGAGAATCGGATCATTTACCTCAAGCACACGGCAATTCTCGGGCTTTTCGTTTAAGAGATCTCCGTCGGAGCCGATATATACTGTGGTATCTGTCACCACCTTCTCACGAAGTGAATCGATTGGCGGATTCGTAACCTGCGCGAACAGCTGCTTGAAATAGTTGAACAGCGGCTGATGCTGGCGGGAGAGCACGGCCAGCGGAGTATCATGTCCCATGGAGGCGGTAGGCTCTATGGCATTTTCCGCCATGGGAAGTATACCGGTGCGTACATCCTCATATGTATATCCGAATACCTTGTAGAGCTGGTCACGCCTGAACTGGTCATGTGTGGGTATCTTTTTGTTGGGGATGTTCAGCTCCGACAGATGAAGAAGATTGCCGTCAAGCCATTCGCCGTAGGGCTCACGGTTGGCATAAAGGTTCTTGCATTCCTTATCTGATATGATCTTCTTTTGAACTGTATCCACCAAAAGTATGCGCCCGGGCTCCAGCCTGGACTTTTTCACAATATGCTCAGGCGCTATGTCAAGAACGCCGACCTCGGATGCCAGAATCAGCCGGTTGTCATCGGTTATATAATAGCGGCACGGACGCAGACCGTTCCGGTCGAGGGTAGCGCCGAGCAGATCGCCGTCGGAGAATATAACCGCGGCAGGTCCGTCCCAGGGCTCCATCATGGTCGCATAGTAGTGATAGAAGTCCTTTTTGTCCTGCTCCATGAAGCGGTTGTTCTTCCACGGCTCAGGTATGATGACCATCATGGCAAGAGCGAGAGGCATGCCGTTCATGTAAAGGAATTCAAGCGTATTGTCCAGCATGGCGGAGTCGGAACCCTTGCCGGAGATGACGGGGAATATCTTGTCGATATCCTTCTCCATGACAGGAGATGACATGGTTTCCTCGCGCGCCAGCATACGGTCGATATTGCCGCGGATGGTATTGATCTCGCCGTTGTGGGCTATCATTCTGTAGGGATGAGCCCGATTCCATGAGGGAGTGGTATTGGTTGAGAATCTGGAGTGCACGAGAGCTATGGCTGTTTCATAGTCATGATCCTGCAGATCATCATAGAATCTGCGCAGCTGCATGACAAGAAACATGCCCTTGTAGACTATGGTGCGGGAGGAAAGCGAGCAGATATATGTATCCTCGGAGCTTTGCTCAAACTCTCTTCTCACCACATAGAGCATGCGATCAAAGTCTATGCCCTTTTCTACATGCTCCGGCTTCTCGATGAAGCACTGCATGATGCAGGGCATGGTATCCGCGGCCAGATCTCCGAGTATCTCGGGGTGAACAGGAACCGTCCTCCAGCCGAGCAGATTCAGCCCTTCCTTGCGTATGATGACCTCAAGCATGCGCATAGCAAATGTTCTCTTTAGGGAATCCTGAGGGAAGAAGAACATTCCTATGCCGTATTCTCTTTCTTTTCCGACCTTGATTCCGGCAACGGCAGCCGCCTTTTTGAAAAATTTATGGCTTATCTGTGTCAGTATGCCTACGCCGTCGCCGACCTTGCCGGTGGCATCCTTGCCGGCACGGTGCTCCAGCTTCTCGACGATATTCAGAGCATCGTCCAGAACCTGATAATCCTTATGGCCGTCTATATTGACGATGGTGCCGATGCCGCAGGCGTCATGCTCGAGCTCCAGTGACTCGAACAGCTCTTTTCGGTATTGCTGCTGGTGTGTGTCCATAGTTGCTTCTCTTTTCTGTGTGCTGACCTGACGCTCACGAAAAAAGGCGCTCCGAGCCGGGATATCCCCGGACTCAAAGCGCCTTTGCATTGAGCGAAGCTGTTATCACAATAGTTATGCAGGTATCTTTAGCATATGCTTATGGCTGTGTCAAGAAATTTATTCTTATTTAATAAATTTATTCTTACTAAAAGGGCTTATATTGCCCGTCAGGGTCTGAGTCCCATGTCTGCGGACTGACAATGTTCATAAATTAAACCAATAGGAAAGCTAGAGGTATATTATTTAGTACAAAACAATAAGATAGCTAACTATTGACATGTTACTATTTTAACGATTATATTGATTTCGGTTATCAGGACTATCTGACCATATAAAATATGGCAGCAGCGTTGTGCGATATCAGGCAGAATCACGGAGAAAACCGGGGATGCTGCACTCAATACGAGGGAGGATCGAGACTATGCTACAGAATGAGGCATGGAAGGGCTTTGAAGGAAGAATATGGAAGCTTGAATGCAATGTTCGTGATTTTATCCAGAGAAACTATACGCCTTACAACGGAGATGAAAGCTTTCTGTCGGGTTCCACGGATGCGACAAACAAGCTTTGGGGCAGACTGCAGGAGCTGCAGAAGCAGGAAAGAGAAAACGGGGGAGTGTTGGATGAGGAGACGGAGATTGTTTCCTCGCTGACAGCATACGGTCCCGGATATATCGATGAATCCATGAAGGATCTGGAGCAGGTTGTAGGTCTTCAGACGGACAAGCCGCTGAAACGCGCATTCATGCCCTACGGCGGCATCCGTATGGCAGAGGAGGCCTGCGAGATGTACGGCTACAAGCCGAATCCGGAGCTGCACAAGATCTTCACGGAGTATCACAAGACGCACAATCAGGCAGTATTTGATGCATATACACCTGAGATGCGCGCAGCCCGCAGCAGCCATATAATTACAGGTCTTCCTGATACTTACGGACGCGGCCGTATCGTTGGCGATTACAGAAGAGTTGCACTGTACGGCATCGACCAGCTGATCGCATGGAAGGAGCAAGATAAGGCCAATTGCGGCGACGGAACTATGACGGACGATATCATTCGTCAGAGAGAAGAGCTGGCGGAGCAGATACGCGCGCTTCAGGGGATGAAGGAGATGGCCAAAATCTACGGCTATGACATCTCCGGTCCGGCCGGAAATGCAAAGGAAGCAGTTCAGTGGCTGTATTTCGGATATCTGGCAGCAGTAAAGACACAGAATGGCGCTGCCATGAGCGTAGGGCGGATATCCACATTCCTTGACATCTATATTCAGAGGGATCTGCAGGACGGAACCCTGACCGAGAGCGGAGCACAGGAGCTCATCGATCATATCACCATGAAGTTCCGTATGGTGAAGTTTGCAAGAATCAAGTCCTACAATGAGCTGTTCTCGGGAGATCCGGTATGGGCGACGCTTGAGGTCGGAGGAACAGGCATAGACGGCCGTTCCATGGTGACGAAGAATGACTACAGATTCCTTCATACTCTGGAGAATATGGGCCCCTCACCGGAGCCGAATCTCACTGTGCTCTACAGCAGCAGACTGCCGGAGTCATTTAAGAAATATGCAGCGAAGATCTCTGTCACTACATCCTCCATCCAGTACGAGAACGATGATGTGATGAAGCCGCTGTGGGGCGATGATTATTCTATATGCTGCTGTGTGTCTGCGACGCAGACAGGCAAGGAGATGCAGTTCTTCGGGGCTCGTGCAAATCTGGCAAAGTGCCTTCTGTATGCTATAAACGGCGGTATGGACACGAAGAGCCACAAGCAGGTCGGCCCTGCATATGCGCCGATCACATCAGAATATCTTGACTACGACGAGGTGGTAGGAAAGTTTGATCTTATGATGGACTGGCTGGCGGGGCTTTATGTCAATATCCTGAACCTGATCCAGTATATGCATGACAAATACTACTATGAGGCTGCGGAGATGGCTCTCATCGATACGGATGTACGCCGTACATTTGCGACAGGTATCGCGGGATTCTCTCATGTAGTAGACTCACTGAGCGCAATCAAATATGCAAAGGTGAAGGTGATCCGTGACGAGAACGGCTTTGCGCAGGAGTTCGAGACATCCGGAGATTTCCCGAAATACGGAAATGATGACGACCGTGCCGATGATATAGCTGTGTGGCTGCTCAAAACATTCCTTGAGAAGATCAAGAAGCATCACACATACCGTGATTCGGAACCGACGACATCTATCCTTACCATCACCTCGAATGTGGTATACGGCAAGTACACCGGAGGCATGCCTGACGGACGCAAGGCATGGACGCCTCTGGCTCCCGGCGCGAATCCGTCCTACGGAGCAGAGCAGAACGGTCTTCTGGCTTCGCTGAATTCTCTGGCAAAGCTTCCGTATCACTGGGCTCTTGACGGAATCTCCAATACACAGACTATGAATCCGGGAGCGCTCGGACATGATGATGCGGAGCGTGCTGCAAACCTTGTCAATATCATGGACGGGTACTTTGATCAGGGCGCACACCATCTGAATGTCAATGTATTCGGCAGGGAGAAGCTCATCGATGCTATGGAGCATCCGGAAAAGCCCGAGTATGCAAACTTTACGATCCGTGTGTCCGGTTATGCCGTTAAGTTCATCACGATGACCAGAGAGCAGCAGGAGGATGTCATCTCCAGAACCTTCCATGACAAACTTTGAGACTGATGAATGAAGAGACGGGAGTTCTGCTGCGGCAGGGCTCCCGCCTGATGAAGAAAGCAGACTGCGGCTTTTGAAAGCAGACGGCCGAAACGACTGTGCCGGAATGATGTGAGAAGAGGCAAAAGATGAATGAATGTCAGATAATGGGCAGAATCAACAGTATAGAAACCTTCGGTGCGGTAGACGGACCAGGTGTTCGCTATGTGGTTTTTCTTCAGGGTTGCAGGATGCGCTGCCGCTATTGTCATAATCCGGAGACATGGGCAGAGGCCTCGGAGGAGTCCTATGAAGAGACGGCCGACAAAACCTTGCAGAAGGCGTGGCGCTATCACAGCTACTGGAGAAACGGCGGAGGCATCACTGTCAGCGGGGGTGAGGCTCTGCTCCAGATGGAGTATGTGACGGAGCTGTTCCGGCTTGCAAAGGAAAGAAATGTACATACGACACTTGATACTTCAGGGCAGCCGTTCTCAAGAGATGCAAAAGTGCTGGAGAGGTTTACTGCCTTGATGAATGTGACGGATCTGTTCCTGCTGGACATCAAGCATATTGATTCGCAGAAGCACAGAAAGCTGACCGGCTGGGGCAATGAGAATATACTGGATCTGGCGCGGTTTCTCGTCCGCAATCATAAGCATCTGTGGATACGGCATGTGCTGGTACCCGGCATCACGGACGATGAGGAGTCACTGCGGGGTCTGCGGGCATTTATTGACGAGCTGCGTGAGATGGATCCGGAATGCGTAGAGAGGGTGGAGGTATTGCCGTATCATCGCCTCGGTGTAGCCAAGTATGATAAGCTCGGTATCCCCTATTCTCTGAAAAAGACAGAACCGCCTACGCAGGACGAGATTCGCAGAGCCGAGGAGATATTGACGGCAGATCCGGTATCCGGCGAGTGGAAGGTGACTGCATGATGTCGATGGCTGCGGTTTTCTGCGGCACCTGGCTGCGACCTGCAGCGCCTGGCTGTGACTTGCAGCATCTGTATGTGATCCGCAGCACATGTCTGTGATTGGAAGTCGCTGTCCGTGGTCTGCAGCGTTTGTATGCGATCTGAGGCAGGCTTCCGGCTCAGTCTGCAAATATCCCGATGACCTCGAGCTCATCAAGCAGATCTGATTCATCAAGCTCCGACTCTACAGTCAGGAGCTTTTGTTTTGTATTTACGGATATCACCCTTGTCCGGGAGATATCGTTTATGGAAGAGACGAGGTTTGAATCACATTCGTCGCAGTGCGCCTTTGCATTGCAGTCCTGACATTTTCGATATATGAAGGAATAGCGGTATTTCATGAAAGCCTCTTTTACATGCCGGTTGATAAGTTTTACTGTTTTTATGCGGCGATGACTATGATATCATAAAGCGGTTTGACATGCGGCATAAGTCGGGATAAAACATTGGTTACAGTGTCAAAACTCTATCTCCCACGACACGCTCGCGTGTCAGTGAGAG
>CAVIJY010000059.1:0-10208 GCA_963643215.1 Lachnospiraceae bacterium
TCAAGGACAGTAAGGAAGGGGTGAGCGAAATGTGCAGAGAGATGGAGAAACTAAGAAATGAAAGCTATGCCGAAGGGCTGGAACAAGGGCTGGAACAGGGCATGCGTGAGCATGCAAGAAGTATGGCTATAAAGCTGCGCTTAAGCGGAGAACCTCTTGAGAGAATAGCTGACCTGGTAGGGTACAGTGCTGCAACCGTGGAGCAGTGGCTCTCTCCGGTGGGATAAATAAAGATATTTGGGACAGGCCGGCATGATAGTCGGCCTGTTTTTTAACTGCCTCTAGGCACAATGGCAGACAGTATATTGCACGCATTTTAAAGGCGGTATGGTATGCACCTCGGAAAACAGTGCATCGGCAGCTCCTCTTGGCTTTGATGAGTTTGAAATGAAGCCCGATACGGGACGATAGCTGTTCACAGTCAGCTTTCGCCCGGAATACTCGGGTCAATGCCGGTGTCCATCAAACGAGGTTTGAGGCCTAAAATACTGTCCACAGGGCAGCCCTAAACTCGAGGTGTCCATTTTCTTGGGTACAGTTTATAGAGCCAGGAAAAATGTGCGAAAATAGCCTTAAAAATCCGGAAAAATGCGTCGCAGATCATAAACCGGCACATGCTCTCCCGCCAGCTGTAGGGCTTAAACATTTAGCCCACAGTGCGCTTACGGCGTGTCTTTGGTGAGCATAAATATGAGTGCTTTTGATATATATTTTCAAAGAGTACAGTGTATGTCAAATGAAAGAAAATGTTTTACAAAATGAAGCAGAAATGATATTATTTCTACAGGAGGTGCTTAGATATGGCACAAGCAATGGTAAATTTTCGCATGGACGCAGATTTAAAAAAGGACATGGAAACGACCTGTAAAGAAATGGGATTGACACCGACCGCCGCATATACTCTTTTTGCAAAAAAAGTAACGCAAGACAGGCGCATTCCGTTTGAAATCGTAGCAGATCCGTTTTACAGTGCGCAGAATATGGATAGGCTGAACAGGGCTATTGCAGACATTAAGGCTGGCCGCAATATGTCGGAACATGAGCTAATAGAGGAAGACTGATGCACAAAAATTGGCATGACGAAGCGTGGGAAGATTATCTTTATTGGCAAACGCAGGATAAAAAGACGCTGAAAAAGATAAATGCACTCATAAAGGACATAGACCGCAACGGATATAAATGCGATGGTAAGCCAGAACCGCTAGCCGGGAATTTGTCCGGATTTTGGAGCGTCCGTATAGACAAGAAAAACAGGATAGTTTTCAGAATCATCGATGAAGAGCTGGAAATAGCACAATGTGGTTCACATTACAGGGACAAATAAGCCGGGCAACAGCAACGAGCTGCTGCCTCTTTTTATTTGACATGATGTGGTACTTGCAAATGGTAAAAGCAATCGTGTGCAAAGACCGTCTGGTCTGGAATGCTCTGCGAAGCCTCAACATATGGTCATTGGAATTTAAATCTCCATCTGACCATAAAAACGGAGAGGCATCACTACCTCCCCGCCGGTAATTAAGAGTTATGTGGTTTTAATCGTTCGACCTAGTTTTAGTTCTTGCTGTCTATGTATGTGACTGTAGTTCCGTCAACATCCCACTCTTCATCATCGCTATTCTTGATGCCTGTGACATAATAGCCCTTTACAGTAATCTTGTAGTCGTCGCCATCCTTCTTTGTTCCGGACTTAACGATGGAGCCAGATGTCGATACGACTGCAAACCCGTTAGAATCATCTTCAACAAGCTCCACACCGCCAATCAGCTGATCAGCTGTGTGTGCCTCACCATACAGAGCGGTAACCTTATTGTTTATTGTAGCTTCGTAGATCTCGAACTTATTATCAGAATCAGCGGTAACCTTGCGGCCGTTTACATAGTAGTAGTTTCCGTCACGGCCATTGATACCCTTGCCTTTGTTGGCGCCGTCTGTCTTGAACTTGAAGGCATAGCTTTCTCCGTCAACTGTTACATTGCATGTTCCGGTCTTCATAGTTGCATCGGTGTCAAGCGGCTTTGCAAAGTAGTAAATACCTGTCTTTGTGTCTGCTGCGATTGCCTCCGCAACATAATCAAGGAGCTTACCAAGCTTTGTGTACTTGTCAAGGGTTTCTTCCGTAGTACTATCACTGCTAAGGTTGATAATATCTGAAGCATCATCATCACTGACAAGCTCACCAATAGTAATTTCACCGTCTTCAAAGTTAATGTATCTAAGTCCGGCCAGGCACTCGCCCTGGTTATTGAACAGATATTTCTTGCCGTTTATTGTCTTGATTGCATTTTTGTACAGCAAACCATTGGAATCTGTATAGAACCACTTAGCTTCATTGTCCTGGATTTCAGAGTTTTTCTCATCAATACCTACTGAAGGAACAACCTTGAACCAGCCCTTTGTTACACGAGCTCCGTTCTCAGGATCGCTAAAGTACTTCGCATAGGTTGCGTTGGATGCCTCAGCCACCCACTCAGAAGCCATGTGACCATCTTCCGCAAAAGCATACTTCACACTCTTGATGGTCTTCTCGCAATATCCCCGCGCAAGATCAGAATCACTGGTTGCACGATATTTCTTGCCATTTGAGCCAAAGTAGAACCAGTAATCATAATCACCGGTATCTGCATTACCATCCTCTGACTTAAGCGTAGGAATAGACTCCTCATAAACTCGAATCTGTCTCCAGCCGTTTGTAACTACAGCACCGTCATCAGCCTCTCCTGCATAATATACAGCGTCTTTCCATCCATCGCCGTCTTCGTCCTTATCGGCCATTTCGTACTGACCACCAGAATCTTTGTCGTTGATCCAGCCGAACAGCATACGGCCATCTTCGTCGAATATATATGTCTTTCCGTTGATAGTCTTCTTTGTGTTCTCGTAAGCCTTGCCTGAAGACTGGAAGTAATACCAGATAGTATCCTCAAAATCTTCTTCGTCGTCGGTATTCTCAACTTCCTTCCAAGCATTGCGAAGCATAGCGCCGTTCTCGTCAACATAGTACCAGTTGTCCTCGTACTCTACGAGCTCGTCGGAAGCAAGATATCCGTCATCGTTCAGATAATAATAGTTGTTATCTATATCTTGCGAAAAAACCGCGATTTTAAGCCGTTTGTAGCGTAATATTTACTTCCATCCCACATTTCATCCCACAAAATTTTTGTACTTTTTCTGTGCAATCTCGATTTTTGCCCCACATTTTTGTAATTTTGTACTGTGCGCAGCGTTTTTTTATGCGCAAAAAAATCAGGGCAAATATCCCTTTCGGAATACCGCCCCGCAAAAGCTTTCGCTTTTTCCATCTGGCAATATGATGCACTACATCCGCAAATTAAAAAGCCCCCGGCTGAGATACCGAGGGCTGATTAGGAAGACCAAGACCGCAATGCGGATTGGTATATATAATATATCACATTTGCACGGCTTAACCAATACCGTTTATCGCGCCTTCTGCGTCCGTGCTGAATACTCCTGATCCCATCACAAGCCAGCCTTCCTTGCCGAAAGCGTAATACTTGCCGTCGATCAGGTATACGCCGTCAGAGAGATACTCGTACTCCGTGGAGCCCGTGCAGTACCACCAGCGCCCGCTCCTTGACTTGTTCCATCCTGTGGGATATGTGACCGCGCAGGACTTGCCGTTGGTCAGATTGATGGCCGTGTGATGATTCTCGTACAGCAGGATATCTCCGGCGAAAAGAAAATCATCTGATGTGAGATGCTTACTGTCGGTCAGAGCTTCAAAGCCGACACCTGTAAGCACCGCTCTGAGGTTGCCTGTGTAGCTGTAGATTGAAACGCTCTGAAGCTGCGCATCTCCCAGAATGAATCCGGCTGCCTTTACGATGCATGCCACGCCGTTGGAGCAGTCCGTCTCGCAGTCGGTTTTTATCTTCGTAGGGTCGTATCCCGCCTGTACTAAGGCTTGCCAGAACGAATACCGCCCCGCGTCATTGTACTGCGATGAGTCCTGATCATAGCCGATATGATCGTTCTCGGCGCATTCTCTTGCCAGCTGTGCAATGAGCGCCCGTGTCTTTCCGTCCGGATGCCGCAGGATCACATTCCACGGCCTGTTGTACCACGGTATGACCGCCCATTCGTCCCCTGTTTGATCTCCGGCCTTGCCATTGCTGTACTTCCTGTTTTCGTCATGTCCGCAATTAGATATCATATTGTCTCCTCTTCCGTCCGAAACCGTCCGAATCTGTCCGAACCGTCCGAATTATCGGCGGGCTCTTGTGATATACTTGATGACCGCTATAAAGGCCTCGGCCAGCACCGCCCACAAGAATATCCCGCCGATGAATGTCAAAAATCCGCTCACACCTGTGCTCCGTCGCCGTCTATCTTGTCGTCGCACTCCGGCAGCCCTGCCATACTCGTAAGTATCGACAGGATGCCCGCAAGCGCGGATGAGCTGACTACCATCTTCCAATCCACCGCGCCTATGAATGTCGATGTTCCTATCGTTGCTATCGCCGTCTGGCAGACCGTCTTGAGGGCTCTCATCCCTGCGGCCTTTATCCATGATATATGTTTACTGCACATATGCCTCTCCTTCCGCTGCTCTGATCGGCAGCTTTGTTACTCTGTGATACAGCTCCGTTCCTGTGCCGTTTCCGCCCAGCGCTGAATATGTCTCATAAAGCATGCGGATATTGTCAAGAATCGACTCCGCCTCCTCCAGCGGTATGTACCCCGTCTTTATGTGGTGACGGCAGCACTGAAAAAGACGGTCGTGGAGCATTGCCACCATAGCCGTTTTTACTGCAATATTTTCTTCCCGCTCCTGCTTTATCTTCGCATCAAGCTTTTTTATCATGACTCCCAGCGCTCCCAGCATCACGCCGAACAGCGCCTGGAGCCAGTATTCAATTATCCAGTCCAAACCACTCGCCCTCTCTGATAATTAACGCCAGCCGTTCCTCTTCATCCTCCACGCTTTTATACTGCCCCAGCATGTCTATCAGGTGTCTGTTGTGCTCGACAAGGCGCTCTATTATCTCCTGCTGTTCCAATATGATGTTCATTTGTCAAGGAGCTTTGCTGTCGCTTCTCTCCATCGCTCCGGTACATCCTTAAGCTCCATCCTGCCCATCCTGATTTGCATCGCATAAAACTTAGCCATTAGTTATCACCTCCGCGATTTCCATGATTGCCGCTTCCATAGCGTCCAGCCTCTCCGAAACCGTTACGCCCGATGCCGTCGGTTCGTTCTCCGCCTCCTGCGCCTTGTAGCTTTCCGCGTAAGCCCACCACGCATCGAAGTTATTCGTAACATCGACTACTGTGACGGTCTCTGTAGTGCGGCACTGAAGCTCCTCGCACTCCCAGACGGTATAGGGCTTTCCGCCTTCCTCTTCCGTTACCTCTTCGATGTTCTTTCTGAGGATGATGTCTGTTCCCTTCTCAAGCGGGAATACCTCAACCTCCTGCGGGCGTGATGCATAAGTTTCTCTGCTCATTCCATTCCTTTCTGCTGCGCCGTGAGATGCACCTTGCAGCTATGCTAAAAAGTTTCTTGATACTGTTTGAAATACAATACTGCTCGCTGTCGCTGTACTTTAACCAGCCTTTATAGCACATAAGGCGCGCGGCTCTGAAGTACGGCATGCGCCCGGTTCTTTTGAGTTCTGCCCATGCCCTTATAACCTGCCGTCTGAGCCTTCTAAATACCCTGCGTCTTATGATGGTGTATGTTTTTCGAATGACAAAGCCCATCATGTCAACGCCCGGTGTTCTTTTCTTGCTGCCCGCCCTCCGCTCCTTATGCTGTGCCTTTTCTTCTTCAAATGATGCCAGCTGGTATATCTGCCACGCGGGTTTAATCTTGAGCCCGAGCGTGGCCTCGCTCCATTTGGAGGTCTTCTTCATTGTCCTCTTTAGATTGCTGAATTTCCCGAAGATGGTAAAATCGTCGGCATAGCATACAGTCGCGAGTATAAGCTTATGCGGCTTGCCTCTTCTTACTGCTTCGCAGCTCATCATGTATCTGAGTACATAGCTCATAACATAGTTGAAGAGCCATGAGGGAAGATAACCGCCTATGCAAAGATGCCCGCCCGGATAGTTTGACATTAGCGCTTCAATAAACCACAAAAGCACCTTGTTCTTTCCGATATCACGCCTTAAAAGCTCCATAACGCAATCGACCGTGACGGACGGATATGCTTTCTTGATGTCACCCTTAACCGCGTCTATGCGCCCTTTGTACTTTCTGCGAAGTATGCGTTCAATCCTGCGCTTGCCGCTTACCTGCCCGCGCCCCGGTATGCTGCCATACTGACAGGGCAGGAGCTTTGCTTTAAAGAGATCATGCAGCGCATTTACTGCTATGTACTCCATGAGCTGCTGCTTTGGTGATTCCTGACAGATATCGCGCATCTTGTGCGTTAATCCGTCTTCACGCTTAAACTGCCGTATGGGCTTGAGCCGGAGGTCTCTCTTTTGGATATATTCCTCCGTAAGCACCTTTGCTACTCTGTTTTCTGCTGCGGTTATCTTTTCGCACTTTCCTGCTGCTCTCTCCTCTGCGATTTCTTTGCTCGTTATGCCGCCCATGCGGATAAGCAGACCCTTGAAGTCACTTCTTCGGAGCTTACCTCTAAAGCACCTCCTGACTGCCGGAGCGTTAAATGCTGCATCGTCGATGTTCACGCTTTTCGGCTTGCAGTATGTTTTCATTTAGTTTCCTTCCAGTTTTCATCTGATTACGGTCGGTGACTTTCCCTTGCGGTACTAGCCCCCGCTGGTTACACGCAATTTTCGCACATAAGCGAGGAATGTATGGTGCAATAGTTTTTTAGGCCGTTTTCGCGTTTCTGTGGCCAGCAGATAATCATTTGAGCCGAGAGAGCCGTTCCAGTTCGCGTTACCCACGGAATTGTTCGAGTTGCGACACGCAACGCCCGCATTGCCGCCGTTGTTCAAGTTGCCGAAGCACCAAGCCGCACGGACACCCGAAGCCGCCGGGACGCAGTAGAAGCCGGCTTTGCATCCGACTCCGGAGCCGCCCGCATCGATACCAAGAGGCCACTCAACGGAAGCATCCTCGGAGATGGCTGTATCCTCGATATATCGCCAGCTTGAAGCTGTACCCGCCGGGATGAGCATCGTGAGGTCTTCCTGCTTTACATAGTCGTTTGTAATCGCTGTGCCGGATACCTTGCTCTGGTCATGGCAAACATAGCAGTCGAAAAGATAGTTCTCATTCTCATCCTGTGACCACTGCCATAGCTGGTCGGAGATAATCATGTATGAGCCGTTCATAAACTCGACCTTCTGAAGAAGTCCCGGCTCCTTGCCGTTTGTGAAGTTATATTTAGAGCCATCGGTTCCGAGTACCTCATCGTTCCAGCCGCTTGAATACGGGTTGGTTGATATCATTGTGACATCAACCGTGGTATCAAAGGCTGTATCGACATCGACATAGACTGCTGAGTAAGTGGTGCTGTCAATCTCTACTTCCTCAATCTTCGTGATTTTCACACAGTTTGCTTTTGCGTAGAGCGATGCTGTGTTTCTATCAGTTGAGCCTCCTTCCGGAATATCTCCAATCTGCACATTTGAGCCGACATAGAGGTTCGCGGCCTGTGAGGTCGTGAGGATGATGCGCTTAACGCCTGTCTCGGATATTGCCGCCTTGTACTGATAGCTGTAGCTTGAGCAGCCCTCGATTGTGCCGGAGTTACCCTTTCTCGCATACTTAAGGCGCATCATGCGGTCAAGCCAGCGGATAAGGTCTCCCGATGCTCCGCTGTACTGCTCGCCTCTTGCTCTCCACAGAGTAACGCCGTTTGTATGTGACTTTCTGATGAGCGGCGCAAGGTCTGTGCCGCAGGTAACCTTGCCATCAGAGTAAAGTCCTGCGTAGTACTTCGGATGCGCGTAGTAGGCATATACTCTGCCCGCCTTGTTGGTTCCCTCCGGCCATGACTTAAAGCCTGTCGCCGGATGACACTGCATCTTTAAGTATCTGTATCCGTCCTTGTCGTACTCCTTTGTGTAGGTGTTTTTCTGAAGCACCCATGTCAGATGCTCACCGGAGCGCACCTTTGCGATATCGTCGATATGCTCGACATAGTAGATGGTGTGGGTTCCGTCCGTGGCTTTCTCTGCTGATACCTCAAGGCACCAGAACTGCGGAAGGTGGGCGAAGTCGTCCGTGCCCTTTGCGCTCGCTGTGGACGGTGTGCAGGAGAGCCCCGCTGAGTCGTCCGTAAGCTCTCCGATAGCCGTGTTGCTGGTAGCAAACAGCGGGAAAACAACGCCGTGTACTCTGTCATCGTCAAGGACATTTCCGAACCAGCGCTCAAGTAGGTCAACTTTGTCCGTGCTTGAGGTGTACTGCGACTTCCACCACTCAATAAAGAGGTTGTCTACCTCCTCCTTTGTTGTTGCCTCGGCTACCAGTGCTTTATAAGCAAGGTCTGCCGATGTTGCCCCGCCCGCTACTGCAAGGGCCTTCTGCATGTTCGCAAGGCGCTTTGCCGTGGTTTCGCGCGGGAAATTGATAGTTGTGCTCATGTTAGTCCTCCTCCCTGACTATGATATCTAAGCCGCCATCGTCTGCGTTTACCGTAAAGGATACTCTTGCATTTGGCAGTGCCTCGATTGCCGTCTTGATCTCTGCTGCCGTTGCCTCTGAAGCTGCTGCGTTAGTCTCTGAAGTAGCTGCCGCCGCCGCTGATGCAGCTGCATTGTCAGCGTACTGGCGTGCCTCTTTTTCAACATCCGGCTGCACTGCAAGCTTCATCGCGCTCAGACTATGCCGCCTGAATACTCCGTCTTCCTCGACATAGACATGGGAAGCGTCTGAGGGCTCCTTCGTGGACAGCTCAACCTGAGTTATGTCCTGAATCTTTATCGCCATATGGTTTCTCCTTTATTTGCCCGCTATGATCGCCTCGGCCTGTTCCTCGGTGATAAGCCCCTTCTTAGCCGCATTGCGAACCCCTGCCTCTGTCAGCCTTCCGGCCTCGTAAAGCCTCTTGATTCTCTCGTACATTTACGCCTCCTCATTAAGCATTGCCACTAAGATATCGTCGATTGCCGCAGCGTTTGCGTCGGCTTCGGTCTGGAGCTTGTCTGCGGTCTTGTTAAGCTCATTAACCGCCTCTTCCTCCGTCGGTATCTCCTGTACCGCCGTTTCCTTGCCTTCAGCGTCTACCCGCCAGAAAATGCCGTCGTGGTATGAGTCGCCTATCGCTGTCGGTATCTGACTCACATTTACCGCGACGCAGCTCTCTCCATAGACCTCTCTTGCCGTGATGTTTGCGTCGGTATATCCACCTACTGCAAATACCGCTATGTTCTGCACCGTGCCGTCAAGGACAAATGCATATTCTTCCCATGCTTTCATATTCTCTCCTTAAACTTCCCAAAGTTTTGCTATAACAACGCCGGAGCCGCCAGCAGCGCCGTGCATATACTCGTCTACTCCTCCCCTGTGGGTTGCGCCTCCGCCTCCACCGCCTCCAGTGTTGACTGTTCCTTTTCCGGCCTCAGCGTAATATGCAGAGCCTTTGCCTGCGTTCTTGTTGGTCATTGCGCCACGGCCTCCGCCGCCATCGCGGCCTCCGACAAGGCACACACTGCTGGTACAGGTAGTTGTTCCACCTCCACCGCCTCCGCTGTACTGTATGTTGTACCACGGGTCTTTCGTTGTCGTGCCCTGTCCCTTTGCGCCTGAGTCTGTGTAAACTATATCGTCAGCATCGCCGTAACTTTCCGCTCTGGCCGCGCGTCCGTCATTACCATCGTGAGAGATGGTCGAACTGTATCCGTTGTTAGAGTAATAGTGATCTCCTGTAGTTCCGCCCATTGCTCTACCGCCGCCGCCTCCGGAGCCTCCAGCACCACCCAGCCAGCCTTTTACATTTTTGTATGCAGCCTTTTGAGCTGCAATGTACACCTTAGTTGAGCCTGTTTCTCCTCCGGCCGCAGATGCAAGTACGGTTGAGCCGCTCTTTACCTGAGAGGTGCCGCCTTTAGCATTCCTCGCTCCGCCCGCACCGACGACGATGGTGTAGGCTGTGTTCGGAGTCGTCTTTATCTCGGAGCTGGTTTTTGTGTACCCGCCTCCGCCTCCTCCGAATGCGTTCTGAGCGTAATCGCCGAACTCAGTGATATCTCCGCAATCACCTCCGCCTCCGCCGCCTCCGACAAGGAAGAACTGCGCCCGGTTGTACGGCGACGGTATAGTGAAT
>CAVIJY010000060.1:0-10051 GCA_963643215.1 Lachnospiraceae bacterium
GGTGGTGGTTCCGATATCTACGGCAAAGCCATATCCGGATTCCGTCAGCCTGTGCGGCGGGATCTTATACCATGACAGTATCTTTGAGTCATCATGATGGCTTACCGTCACAGCAGCGTCACTGTTCAGCGTGACAAAGCAGGCCAGCCTTGAGCCCTCCGGTGCCTTGGATCTGGCCAGAAGCCGCCTTTCCTCATCAGTGGCCGGTGCGATATCGCCTGTGATTTCTACGATGCATTTTCCACATTTATGATTGCCGCCGCAGGGCATGGCAAACTCGGGAAGCTTTGCTCTGAGTATATCCCCAAGATTTGCGCCTGCCTCGAATTCGGCGATTGCGGACTGCTCATTGTTTATGATTGTGAGTTTTGGCATATCGATACCTCCTCAAAGCCCAGTATATAGCACTTGACGGGAATTGGCTATACGATTATAATGAGTGCAGTCAATTGAATACAGCAAAGATATCCGATGTGGAATCGCGGTGCAACTCCGCAGCAGCTCACTCTACAGTGATGGAATCGTCACATGATGATTCATAAGCCTGGTCTTCGGAGGATATCTTGAGACTTTACGGTGAGGTAAGAGGTTGAATGACTCTGAAAAAGAGTTTGTTAAGTTAACGCCTTTGTCATACAGCTTTTAGTTCACCGGAAAGCAGATGTATGATTGAGAGCGTTATTTTTTGTTTACAATGTCATCCTGGCCCGGTGATTTTGTAATATATAGGGTTTCTTCATAATGACGACAGCCGTGCGGCGCGTAAGCGCTTTCCTCTGTGCGGCGTACTCATGAAATCCGAACCGAGAAAACTCGGAAGACTCCAAAAGAGCAGGTGATGAGCCTGCTCTTTTTGGGTCTCAAAGAAGGCCGGATTGTGGGAGTGCGAAGCACGAAACAATCCGAGTAACCGGAGGTTCGGGTGCACCCGAACCAAGAGTTGAGTTTTCACGGGAATCTGTTATCATGCAGCTATGATAAGAATAGATGACGACCATATAGATATCATGGCGATAGCGGACAGCGGCCAGACATTCAGATTCAACAGAATACAGGAAGGCAGCTTTGAGCTGAGGGCACAAAACCACAGGCTGATTGTGCGGCAGAGGGACGCGACTGCTCCGGTATATCTTGAATGTACGGCTGAGGAATACGAGACTCTGTGGAAGAATTATTTTGATCTTCAGACTGACTACGGAAGATTTCTTACCGCTATCCCCGAGGATGATGAATTTCTGACAGCAGCAGCTCAAAAAGCGCAGGGAATCAGGATACTGCGTCAGGATCCGTGGGAGATGCTGATCAGCTTTCTGATATCTCAAAGGAAAAACATACCGGCGATAAAGTCGTGTATAGAGAAGCTTTGCGCCAGGTTCGGCACCGAAGGGGCATTTCCCACGGCGAAGCAGCTGGCAGGAGCATCAAGGGAGGAGCTTGCGGCATGCTCTCTCGGCTACAGAACGGATTATGTGCTTGAGGCAGCCCGAAATGCGGCAGACGGAGGACTGAATCTTCAAGCCATGGGCTCGCTGACGGATGAGGAGCTCCGGGATGAACTGCTTAAAATCAAGGGCGTGGGCATCAAGGTGGCGAGCTGCGTGATGCTGTTCGGATACCATCGTATAGCGGCGTTTCCGGTAGATGTGTGGATCGCACGCATCATACGGGAGTACTATGCGGGATCATTTCCCGTGGAGAGATATGCGGGATATGCCGGAGTCATACAGCAGTACATGTTCTATTATGGCAGAAATTCAATCTAAATTAAGACTTATATTACCCCTAAGGCAACTAGATATGGTATAATCACTGAGGCGTTACACTAGTCTGCACGCCCCGACGAACAATCGGCAAAACCGGTTATATATATTTCAGGAGGTTTTTATGTCCATCAAAGTGGCTATCAATGGTTTCGGTCGTATCGGAATCCTTGCTTTCAGACAGATGTTTGAATCCGACGGATATGAGGTTGTTGCGGTAAATGCGCATTCCAATCCGGATCAGCTGGCTTATCTTCTCAAGTATGATACTACGCAGGGAGGATTTTGCGGAAGGATCGGTGAGTGCAGACACACCGTGGAGACAGGAGAAGGCTGCATCATAGTAGACGGCAGAAAAATAGCTGTCTACAAGGAAGATGCCGCTGCAAACCTTCCCTGGAAGGAGCTCGGGGTCGATATAGTTCTGGAATGTACAGGACATTACAACTCAAAGGAAAAGGCACAGGCGCATATTGATGCAGGTGCGAAGAAGGTCGTCATCTCGGCACCGGCGGGAGATGATCTTCCGACGGTTGTTTATAATGTAAATCACGATATACTGAAGGCGGATGATACTATCATATCAGCAGCATCATGTACTACGAACTGCCTGGCGCCGATGGCGGCGGCTCTGCACGCATTCGCGCCTATACAGACAGGAATCATGAGTACCATCCATGCATACACAAGCGACCAGAGAATTCTGGACGGATCACATAAAAAGGATTTCAGAAGAGGCCGGGCAGGGGCAGCAAGCATCGTTCCGAACTCAACAGGAGCGGCAAAGGCCATCGGTCTTGTCATACCCGAGCTCAAGGGCAAGCTCATAGGGTCTGCTCAGCGTGTACCGGTTCCGACGGGCTCGACGACTATACTTGTTGCAGTCGTAAAGGGAAAGGATATAACTGTTGACAAGATAAATGCAGCCATGAAGGCTGCGTCCAATGAAACATTCGGATACAATGAAGACAAGATTGTATCCTCGGATGTGATCGGAATGAGATACGGAGCGCTGTTTGATGCTACACAGACGATGGTGGCGAAGATTGATGATGACACATATCAGGTGCAGGTTGTGTCCTGGTATGACAATGAGACATCATACGCAACGCAGATGGTAAGAACCATCAAGTACTTTGCTGCGCTGTAAATAAAGAATCATAAGCGAGCCGGGAGTCCTCTCGGCTCGTATTTGCGCGGGTAGAGAGGAGTGCATACACAATGCTTAGCAAAAAGACTATAGATGATCTGAAAGATCTGAAGGGCAGGAAGGTTCTGGTTCGATGCGATTTTAATGTGCCTTTGAAGGATGGAGTGATTCGCGACTTTACAAGGATAGATGAGGAGATTCCGACGCTTAAAAAGCTGCTTGATGACGGCGCGAAGCTGATATTGTGCTCGCATCTGGGCAAGGCAAAGGGCAAGCCTGATCCTGCGCTTACGCTGGCTCCGGTTGCAGAGGCGCTGTCAGACAGGCTTCCCGGCCGCGTTGTAAGCTTTGCGGATGATCCTGAGGTGACCGGTGAGATCACCAGAAAAATGGTCGCAGATATGGAAGACGGCGATGTGGTTCTGCTGCAGAATACCAGATTCCGTCCTGAGGAAGAACTGTATGCAAAGGATAAGGCGGCTGCAGAGGGCTTTGCCAGAGAGCTGGCGGAGCTGTCGGACGGCATCTTTGTGGACGATGCGTTCGGAACTGCGCACAGAGAGCATTGCTCCAATGTGGGCGTGACAAAATATTGCAGAGAATCTGCCGTGGGTTATCTGATACAGAAGGAGATACATTTCCTTGGTGATGCGGTCAGCTCGCCGGTTCGTCCGTTTGCGGCGATATTGGGCGGAGCAAAGGTTTCAGATAAGATAAAGGTCATAGACCATCTGCTCGATATCGTGGATACGCTTATCATCGGGGGCGGAATGGCATATACCTTCCTGAAGGCCCAGGGGAAATGCATAGGCAGGTCTCTTTGCGAAGAGGACAAGCTGGGATATGCTCTCGATATGATAGCAAAGGCGGAAAAGAACGGCGTGAAGCTCATGCTTCCTGTGGATCATGTGGAAGGAGCTGAATTTGCTCCGGATACGCAGCACAAGGTGGTGAAGGAGATAGAAGACGGCTGGATGGGACTTGATATCGGCCCCGAGACGATAAAGCTGTATACAAAGGCACTCGAAGGAGCGAAAACCGTTGTCTGGAACGGGCCGATGGGAGTATTTGAATGGGCCGCCTTTGAAAAAGGCACTTTGGAGATATGCAGAGCCGTAGCAGAGCTGAAGGACGCAACGACCGTGATAGGAGGCGGCGATTCGGTGAATGCTGTCACGAGATTGGGCTACGCTGACAAGATGACGCATATCTCTACCGGAGGCGGCGCCTCGCTGCAGTTCCTTGAGGGAAGGGAGCTCGCCGGAATAGCTGCCGCAGATGATAAGAAATAAGAGTCCAGAGGATCTATTTATGCGTAAAAAATTGGTTGTAGGCAACTGGAAGATGAATAAAACCCCCACGCAGGCGGTTGACCTTTGCAAGCTTCTTAAGCCGCAGGTTGAGGCTGCAAAGACAGATGTTGTTTTTTGCGTGCCGTCCATAGACATAGTACCGGTGGCCCAGGCTCTTGAGGAAAGTCGTATCGCCGTGGGCGCTCAGGACATGTCATTTGAGGACAACGGGGCATTTACCGGTCAGATATCCGGAGAGATGCTGGCGGACGCGGGATGTACATATGTGATACTGGGGCATTCAGAGAGAAGAATGTACAACAAGGAAACATCAGACGATGTAAACAGAAAGATGAGAAAGGCCCTGGAAAACGGCCTGATTCCGATCATGTGCTGCGGCGAGACGCTGGAGCAGAGAGAAAGCGGACTCGCAGAGGAGATCATTCGCGGTCAGGTGGAGATCGGATTCAAGGATATACCGACGGAGAAGGCTTCAAGCTGCGTCATAGCATACGAGCCTATATGGGCCATAGGAACCGGGAAAAGCGCGACAGGCGCACAGGCGGAGGATATATGCCGGAAGATCAGAAACTGGATCGCATGGATGTACACTCCGGAGACAGCGGAGAAGATACGCATCCTGTACGGCGGAAGCGTAAATTCGGAAAATGCTGCCGAATTTTTCACACAGCCTGACATTGACGGAGGTCTGGTAGGCGGTGTGTCGCTTAAGCCTGAATTCGGGCAGGTAGTGAATTGCGAATATTGACGGCAGCTGTCAGCGGGAATCAGGGATCATGAGAAGAAAACCAGTAGTGCTGTGCATCATGGACGGGCTCGGCCTGAGCGACAAGACCGAGCACAATGCGGTTTATGAGGCAGATACACCGAATCTGGACAGATTGATGAAGGAATGTCCTTTTGTAAAGGGATATGCCAGCGGCGAGGCGGTAGGACTGCCTCCGGGTCAGATGGGCAATTCCGAGGTTGGGCATTTGAATATGGGAGCGGGAAGGATAATATATTCCGAGCTTGCCAGAATCACCAATGAGATAGAATCAGGTTCATTTAACAACAATCTAACACTTTTAACGGCCATTATGTATTGCAAGAAACGCAATACCGCATTGCATCTGTACGGCCTGCTTGGAGTCGGCGGAGTGCATTCAAGCCAGAGGCATCTCTATGCGCTGCTGGATCTGGCTCATCAGGCCGGGCTCGAAAGAGTTTATGTGCATGCGTTTCTGGACGGCCGGGATATGGCTCCGGGGCTGGGCATAAAATACCTTAAAGAGCTTATCGAATATATGGACAGGCTTGGAACCGGAAAGGTCGCATCTGTCATGGGACGATATTATCCTATGGATCGGGACTCGAACTGGGATCGCACTGAGCTGGGCTACCGGGCCATGGTATTCGGAGAAGGCATAAGAACCGATGATCCGGTGAAGGCTGTGCAGGACTCGTATGATGCAGGAGTGCTGGATGAGTTCGTGAGACCGATAGTTGTCTGCGAGAACTCCGAGCCGGTTGGAGTCATACAGACCGGAGATTCTGTGATATCCTTTAATTTCCGTCCTGACAGAATGCGGCAGATGATGAGAGCGCTGTGCGATGACGAGTTCAACAGCTTCGCCCGCAAGCCGGGGCTTAAAGTCACACTGGTATGCTTTGTTGATTATCAGGAGACTGTGCACAACAAGATGGTAGCCTTCGGCAAGGAGCATATTCACAGCACCATGCATGCGCATCTGTCGCGACTCGGACTGAAGCAGTTTCATACGGCGGAAACAGAAAAGTATGCTCATGTCACATATTTTTTCAACGGCGGGTTGAATGATATCAGAGAGGGAGAAGAGTGGCTTCTCATACCGTCTCCAAAGGTGGCGACATATGACCTGAAGCCGGAGATGAGCGCATACGAGCTGTGCGACCGGCTTTGCGAGGCGATCCGATCCGGAGAATACGACTTTATAGTAATCAACTATGCCAATGCAGACATGGTGGGGCATACGGGAGTCGAGTCAGCGGTCATAAAGGCGGTTGAGACGGTGGACGAATGTGTCGGAAGGACGGAACAGGCTATAAAGGATGCAGACGGAATCATGCTTCTGGTAGCAGATCACGGCAATGCAGAGTCACTTATCGACGAGGAAACCGGACAGCCGAGAACCTCTCATACCACGAACCCGGTACCGTTTATTCTGGTGAATGCGGATCCGTCGTGCAGACTTATGGAGGACGGAAGACTCTGCGACATAGCTCCTACGCTTCTGGATCTGATGGAGGTGCCGAAGCCGGAGCTGATGACAGGACACAGTCTGCTCATCCGGGATGAGCAGATCGGTGCTGACTGATATAAAAAGCCGCTGAAGCCGCACCATCTATATGAGATGCATGCTTGCGGATTTACGGATTTTTTTCAAAAATCAAGGAATAGATCTCTTCGGACAGAGAATCAGCGTAGTTTTTGTCTGTGATATCATGATTTGTGATCAGCTGATCCTGTATGTATGAGAGACGCGAGAGCGCAAGCTCTTCATCGCCCGCATCTTTTCCGACCTCGGACAGCGCCTGTGTATCGATGGTTTCGGAAGTATAGTTGTCAACAAACCATTTTATAAGCTCTTCATTGCGTTTGCTTTCTTCGCCGGCCTGCTTTTTCAGCTCGCCGGCTTTTTTCAGCGACATCACGCCTATAGCGATAAAGCCGATGCCTATCACTGTAAGCATGCCCTTGGTCAATATCGAGTCAAAGGCTGAGGGCAGAGTGACGACTTTGGCATAAACAAGCACCATGACGACGGAGACAAGACCGCCGACCGAGAAAAATGCTCCGGCGGACGATTTGTTATCCTCGTAAGCAGCTGCCTTTGATACATATACGGAAGGCTCGCTGATTGTCGAACGCAAAATGGCATCCCGTTCCTTGCGGATGCAGGAACTTTCACCTGCGGGCTCTGCTGCCTCCTGCTCTGAAAGAATCTGCTTTTCCGCTTCAAGACGCGCTTTTTCCGATGCTTCGTCAGCCTGCTTCTGAAGCTGCATTTCATATTCTTCCCTTGTGATCAGCTTGCGTCCGCAATCAGTGCAGACGGTTACTCCGTCCACAAAATCCATGTCGCAATGGGGACAGTACATATCCGTTCCTCCAAGTCGTATTTGAGAGCCATCATAGACTATTGAAGTAGTAAATTCAATGCTTTTGCGCTATACTGCAAGCCATGGAGCAGCGTACATTCAAGTTCAGAAAACTCATGATCATAGTGCTGGCACTGACCGGCTTTCTGCCGGCTTTTATAGGTACCAGAGCTGTGGCCATCATGTCAAGAAATACCAGCGTCAGGGAGCTTACTGCCAATATCCAAAAGCAGGCGCTGATACTTTCGGATAAGATCACCCGCGGAGGGTACCTGAGATCCAGGTCGGATGCGCTGGATTCCGAGATGGATCTTGTTGCAGATATCTACAACGGAAGAATCATGGTTATCAACCGATCAATGAAGGTGGTTCGGGATACATTCAACAATCTGGACGGGAAATATGCTATCTATCCGGAGGTTGTGCTGTGCTTTAGGGGGGAAAATACAAGCAAATACAACGGAGACAACAGCTATCTGGTTCAGACATTTCCTATATACAATGCTTCTGATAATCAGGTGATCGACGGCGTGCTGCTGATAACCTCGTCCACACAAAGCACCGAGAGCTTCGAGGAAGAACTGTCAAGAACGGTGATACTGGTCATGGGCATAGTGCTTTTATGCTGCGTGGCGGCTGCATTCTGGATGACAAAAGGGCTGATATGGCCATTCGACAGACTCATTGAAAGCCTGCACAGTGTGGCGCAGGGCAGCGTAAGAAAGGCCATCAGCCGCGATGAATATGATATCACAAAGGAGATAGCTGATGACCTGAATGTCAGCATACAGCGTCTTGAAGAAATAGATAAATCAAGAGACGAATTTGTCGCCAATGTATCCCACGAACTGAAAACACCCATCACATCCATGCGTGTTCTTGCTGATTCACTGCTGAGTATGGACGCTCCGATCGAGCTTTATAAGGAATTCATGACAGATATTTCGCATGAAATCGACAGGGAGGCAACGATCATAGATGATCTTATGAATCTGATCAAGATGGATTCAGATTCCTCCAAGCTCAAGATGGAGAATGTCGATATCGTATTTCTGCTGAAAAAGGTTATAAACCGGGTATTGCCTATCGCCAGTCAGACAAATATCACTATAGATCTTGAGCAGTGCGCTCCCGCGGTGGTACAGGGCGATGAGTCACAGCTCATGGTTGCATTTTCCAATCTTATAGAAAATGCAGTCAAATACAATGTTGAAAACGGAAGCGTCACGGTAGGAGTAAATGCGGATCACGAAAATGCATATATATCCGTGGCAGATACCGGCCTGGGAATAGCCCCGGAGTACCATAATATGATATTTGAAAGATTCTTCCGTGTGGACAAGGCCAGATCGAGAGAGCGCGGAGGCAGCGGACTCGGCCTTGCGATCACAAAGAGCATCATAGTCCTGCACCACGGGAGCATAGGCGTCGAGAGCGAAGAAGGCAAGGGAACGATATTTACGGTGACATTGCCGCTGAAATACGAAAAATGACGATAAGCATGAGATATAAATTCAAAATCATATATGTGGCGGCATTTATCCTGTCGATTTTCTGCTCTGGATGCACATCAACAGAGATTCCGCCGATAGGCACTGTCATCGGAAGAACCGTACAGATATATCTGCTTGATGATGACAAGGTTTCTTTTATGCCGGTTGACAGGGATCTGATAGACGGGGATGCCGTGGCACAGGCGTATTATCTGGTGAATCTGCTGGCCGATGATCCTGCCGATGCGGTTCATGCATCACCGTTTACCGTAAAGACAGAGCTTGTCGACTGCAAGGTCAACAGAAATACTCTGCTGCTGTACTTTGACCGGGGATATGCAAGGATGGACACCATCAGCCGTACCCTGTGCGATGCGGCTCTTGCGAAAACTCTGACTCAGATAAACGGAATCGAATATATACGCATCTACTCGGGATATGTATCGATCACCGACGGGCGGGGCAATCAGGTCGGAAGGATATCAGGCGGTGACTATGCCGACAGCATTTCGGATGTCAATGCATTTACCAGCTCCGAGATAGTCCTTTATTTTGCGGATGAGTCGGGCAAGCTGCTTGTGCCGGAGAGCCGAAAGGTCGTATACAATATGAATACACCCTTGGAGCGAAAAGTGGTTGAGGAGCTGATAAAGGGGCCTGTGAGCGGACTGTCCAAGCTGGTGCTGCTTCCGACGGTGCGGCTGATAAGCATATCGACATCAAATGGCGTATGCTATGTCAATCTGAATGAGGATTTCATGACGGCAGTGACGGATGTCGACAGCCGGATTCCCGTATATGCGATAGTTGATTCACTTACCTCACTCCCTTATATCAGTAAAGTACAGATAATGGTCGATTCGGCCCAGAACATTGCGTTTATGGGCGATATGCCGCTGAACCGGTCATATGAGCGGGACGAGAGCATCATATCCCCTCTTTACGAGACGACGGGAGAATGATCAGGAACTGGTATTGTGTATCAGCACTGCCATACATGATGTAGTATAAGCAAAGCTGTCAAAAAATAAGATGAAAAAAGATGAAATATTCTTGTTGACAAACAAAAATCGTGATGGTAGTATTACAAAGCTGTCGCTTGAGAGACCGGCTGAGACCTGCAAAACAGGCAGCGGACGGGCATAAAAACAGGCAGCAGACGAACCTTGAAAACCGAAGACGAAATAGTACACATAACCCTGAAATTCTTTTAAA
>CAVIJY010000061.1:0-9221 GCA_963643215.1 Lachnospiraceae bacterium
ATGTACTTCGCATATAAGAAGTCCAAAAAGCCCTGGACTCTCATAGCCGAGATGATGGATACGGCAAAACAGGTGCACAGCGATATATACCGCAGCGTCATGATATGGCAGCGTATGTGGTGACAAAAACCGCAAAGCACGGTACATTCCCCCGCCATATCTGCAATACGGCACTCAAGGTTGCCGGAAATAAAAAGCCCCGTGCCGCGTTCAATACGCAGCACAGGGCTTTCTGGGTTGTAGATGGTGCAGCAGACTGTTCGCACCGGTTTTGTTCAGATTGCGTCTAGCAGCTTCTTATTCTCCGTCGATTCCGGTCATCTCCGCATGCAGAGCTCTCTCTCTGGACTCCTTCCAGAAGTGACATCTTACGAAATGCCCGGGCTCTACCTCGGTCAGCTCCGGCTCGCTCTTGAAGCACTCCTCGCAGCTCATCCAGCAGCGCGGTGCGAATCGGCACTGCGGCTTGGGGTTGATGGGGCTTACCACATCGCCCTTGAGCACTATACGCCTTACAGAGCTCTCCGTCGTAACCTGCGGTATCGCAGACAGAAGCGCCAGTGTATACGGGTGAAGCGTGTTGTTGAACAGCGCGTTTTTGTCCGCAAACTCCACGATTCTTCCCAGATACATAACTGCTATCTTGTGAGATATATGCTTTACGACACTCAGATCGTGCGAGATGAACAGGTATGAAAGGTTCATCTGCTTTTGCAGATCCATGAGAAGATTCAGAATCTTTGCCTGTACAGACACATCCAGCGCCGATACCGGCTCATCGCATACGATGAACTTCGGATTTACGCTGAGCGCTCTTGCTATTCCTACGATCTGCCTCTTTCCGCCGTCCAGCTCATGAGGATACTGCATCCACATGTCTTTCGGAATGCCCACGGTGTCGCACAGAAGTCCCAGCCTGTCGTCCAGCTCGGCTTTTGTGCAGAGCTTCTGCGTCTCATACGCCTCCGCAAGGATGCTCTTGATACGCTTCTTGGGATTCAGCGATGAATAAGGATCCTGGAATACTATCTGCATATTGCGTCTGTAGTACATATCCTTCTCGCCGCCCTTGGCATCAAAGATATTCTCTCCCTCGTAGAGAACCTCTCCTGCAGTGGCATTTTGAAGGCGCATCATAACCGTACCCATGGTGGACTTTCCGCATCCGGACTCACCTACCAGACCTACGGTCTGACCCGGCATGATATCAAAGCTGACATCGTCAACCGCATGAAGAGTATGCGTCTTGTCGATCGTGAAGTGCTTTTTTACATTCTTTACCTGAAGCAAGGGGGTCTGATTCATATCTGTCTTTTTGGATTCACTCATCATCACACCTCCTTATGATTCCAGCATGCCACATAGTGGCCTTCCTCTGCCTCTACGAGCTTGGGTGTCTGCTTGTCGCAGCATTCCAGACGCTTCTCGCATCTCGGGCAGAAGCTGCATCCTGACGGCAGATGATACGGATCCGCTATCGTTCCCGGAATCGCTGTCAGCCGCTCCTTCTCGTCCGTAAGATTCGGTATCGCACCCAAGAGTCCCTGAGTATACGGATGGAGAGGATTGGAAAATACCTTGCTCACCGGTCCGTATTCTATGATGGCTCCTGCATACATAACCGCCACATCCTTGCACAGCTCCGAGATGATTCCGAGGTTGTGCGTGATCATCAGGAGGGAGGTGTCATACTTATGCTGCAGCTCTTTCATCAGCTCCAGTATCTGAGCCTGTATGGTCACATCCAGTGCCGTAGTAGGCTCATCTGCGATCAGAAGCTCAGGCTCGCATACAAGCGATGCCGCGATTCCGATTCTCTGACGCATGCCTCCGGAGAACTGATGAGGATAGTCCTTCAGTCTGACGCGCGGTATGCCGACCACTTCGACCAGCTTGCCGGCCTCCTCCCAGGCCTGCTTGTTGTTCATCTTTTTATGCTTGCGGTATACCATGGCGATCTGCTCGCCTACAGTAAATACAGGGTTCAGAGATGTAAGCGGGTTCTGGAATATCATGGCGATCTCACCGCCGCGCAGATTCTCCATCTCCTTCTCACTGAAGGAGGCCATATCCTTGCCCTTGTAGGTGATCTTGCCGCCCTTCAGCTTGGCATTCTTGTCCAGCAGCCGAAGGATGCTCAGTGCCGCAGTTGTCTTTCCCGCTCCGGCCTCGCCGACAAGTCCGAGCGACTCGCCCGGATATATCGTCAGATTCAGGTCATTGATGACCTGCTTTGTACCGGTCTCCGTCTCAAACTCCAGAGTATAGTCTTCTATCTTGATTAATGGTTGCTTTTGATCCATTCCTATCCTCCTTGATTATCGCTGCTGTTTGGGATCGAGCACGTCGCGAAGACCGTCGCCCAGCAGGTTGAAGGCCAGAACGGCATACATCAGTGCTATACCGGGGCAGATAACCGTCCAGGGAGCTACCGCCAGATAGTTGCGGCAGTCCGCTATCATATTGCCCCATGACGGATCCGGCGGCTGAACTCCGAGGTACAGATAGCTCAGAGATGACTCCTGCAGTATGACCTGACCGAAGGAGCTGCTGACCTGAATGATAAGCGGAGTCGTGATGTTCGGGAATATCTGCTTCCACATGATGGCAAAGCTTTTGGCGCCGAGCACCTTCGAGGCCTGCACGAACTCTCTGTTCTTTATGATCATAACATTGTTTCTGGCTATTCGCGCAAATGACACCCAGCCTGATATGGTCATGATAAGGATAAGCTTGCCTATGCTTGCTCCGAATACCGCCATGATAACCACACCCAGTGTAAGTGTCGGAACGGCCATCGTGATCTCGGTGCACCGCATGATGATGCTGTCGAGGATACCGCCCTTGTATCCGGCGATTATTCCGAGGCTCACACCTACCACCGCGGTGCAAAGCGTAGCCACGCACGCGATAAAGATGGATACCCGGCTTCCTATGAGAAGCCTTGACAGAATATCTCTTCCCAGATGGTCGGTTCCGAGAATGTAGGTGATTCCCTCATTTATCGTACCCGGCGCCTTAAGACGCATCAATGTATTGTTCAGGTTCTTGTCCATCGGAGCAAGACTCGGAGCCATTATGGCCACCGCAAGCAGCAGGATAACCATGATGCCGCCGACCATAAACTGAGGGCTCTTTTTGATACGGTTTAGCAATATCTTTTTATCCATATACCCTCCTTAGTTCAGCTGCATCCGTCTGTCGATCATGGAGTTCACCAGATCCACAATCAGAGTGATCACCGCAAACATCACGGCAGTAACTACCAGAGAGGACTGTACCAGCGGATAGTCGCGGTTGTTGACTGCATTGACCAGCATGCTTCCTATGCCCGGAATATTGTAAACCGTCTCTATAACTACGGTTCCGGCAAGCATGCCCGACAGCTGCAGACCGTAAAGCGTCGTGATAGGGATCAGGGCATTCTTGAATGCATACTTCGTATAGACATCAAACTTGCTCATGCCTCTTGCGTATGTACACTTGATATAATCCTCACTCAGCACATCTATCATGCCTGAACGTCCCATACGCACCATCTGCGCACAGGTTCGGTATCCGCAGGCTATAACCGGCATGATCAGATATTTCGGCTCTGACAGCCCTTTATATCCTACCGAGGGAAGAACGCCCAGCTTCACAGAGAATATCAGCAGCAGAAGTATGGTAACCCATACAACCGACATCGACTGAAGAAGCACTACAAATGCCGTAGAGAAGAAGTCAAATGCGCTTCCCTGCTTGGCTCCTGCAATGATTCCTATGGGAATGGCCACAATCAGTATAATGATTGCTGCAAGAAATGAAAGAGTCGCGGTCGCCGGAAGTCTGCTGAATATAACCTCCTTGCAGGAATATCCGTAGAGAATGGATGTTCCGAGATCTCCCTTGAGAAGACCTCCCAGATACATGAAATACTGCACAAAGAACGGACGGTTCAGTCCCAGCTTCTCGCGCATGTCGGCCACCATCTCCGGCGTTGCATTATCCCCAAGCATCATAAGAGCCGGGTCTCCGGGAGACAGTCGCAGCAGTGCAAAGGCGATAAACGAGATTGCTACTACAACTATAGCCATGTAGAGCAATCTCTTAAGTATAAATTTACCCATCGGCACCTCCTCGTTGTCATGTGATATGTTTACCGGACGCTCAGGGATCAAAAGCCTCTGTGCTCATCCGCAGCCAGACTCCCGATCCCTTAAGCCCTGATACTATTTTACTTGTTCCATACAGCTTCATCAACATAGATGTTCTTGAAATAGAACTTTCCGCCCTTTGCCTTTGTGATTCCCTCAAGGCCGTTGCGTGTAGCGGAATATCTTGCCTTCTGAACCGTTCCGCATACCGGTCCGTACAGCTCATACATCTTGCGGTATATCTTCTGCATGATAGGAGCTCTCTGTTCCGGATCGCTGATTCCGTTGGCCTCGTCGATCCATGCATTGATCTCCTCATCCACAAAGCCGTGATGATGGATATCAAGCTTTACGCGGTCTACAAGAAATGCCATAAGATCCGAGAAATAAACCGAGTTGAATCCGTAGAACATATCGTACTCGCCGTTCGAGCGGATGGATGCGAACTCTGCCGTATCAACCGGCTTTATCTCTATGTTCATACCGATCTTCGCGAGATCGCCGGCCATGGATGTCATCTCGTTTGTATTGGACTTTATGGAGTAAAGCGTGATGGTCTCGCCGTTGTATCCGGCTGCCTCGAGATACTGCTTTGCAAGCTCCGGGTTGTACTCATAGTGCTCAAGATCATCCACGCATCCGATATCGCCTACCGTGCAGGCTGCGCCGAGTATCTGTCCGCCGTCATACAGATTCAGGATATTCTGGCAGTCAAAACCGTGCATTACGGCCTTTCTCATATTGATATCCTCGAAGGTGTCGCCGGGGCCGCATTTGAACTGGATATAGTTCAGGTTGTCGATCAGCGCCAGATCTACGCTTATGTCATCATTGCCGCTGAGCATCGGAACAAGATCCGTGTTGATGTTGGCGCATGCGTCAATGTCGCCTGACAGGAGCGATGAAACGATGGTGTTGGCCTCTGTTATATACCAGATCCTGAGAGTATCTATGTTGGAATGGCGTCCCTTCCAGTAGTCCTCATTGATGGCATACTCTGTATACTGACCGTCTATCCACTCTACGAATCTGTAGGGGCCTGTTCCGTTTACGACCTTCTGGTTCCACATATCCGCGCCGTACTTCTCCCAATCCTCGTTGGAGAAAACATATGTAAAGGACAGTGCCTGCTCAAATGTATGGAGCGGATAGTTGAAATAAATCTTGACCGTATAGTCGTCCACCTTCTCCACGCTCTTGAGATTGAGCCACTTTGCAGATACCATGGGGACACTCTCCACATCCTCGGCGAACCATCCGATTGTGGCTACTACATCGTCAGCGTTGAAATCTGTGCCGTCATGGAACTTTACACCCTGCACCAGCTTCAGCTCAGCCTCAAGTCCGTCATCGGAAAGCGTCCAGCTCTCTGCAAGACACGGCTTGAAGTTGCCGTCATAATCGCCCTCGATCAGCGTATCATATACAAGCTCGGCATACTGGTTCTCAGAGTGAATCGTGGTATGGTAAAAATCAAGTGACGAGAGGGTACTCTCGGACTCATTGACATTGACCACGATAGGCTTTTTGCTCGCCGAAGCGTCTGCCGCGGCGGAGCCGGCTTCCGTACCCGACGAAGATCCTGATGAGCCTGAGCCCGTCGATCCGCCGCATGCGCTTAGTGACAGTGTCATAGCGGCTGCCAGAGTAAGTGACAAAAACTGTTTAAATCTTTTTTTCATACTTCCTCCTTCATTCCCTTGTTGTTATCGTCTCAGAGATCTTGCGATCTCCTGGCGCTTATAACTCCGAATCAATTCTTTTTAGTCTCTCTGACCGATGTTCCAGGCCGTGTCATAAGCTCCGGCTTCAGGCTCACGCCCAGACCCGGACGCTTTGGCAGCATGGCTCTTCCGTCCCTTATCTCCGGCAGCTCATCAACCAGCTCCGTATACCACGAGGACAGATTGGCTCTCACCACCTCCTGAAACAGCGCATTGGACGCATGCATCGAGAGGTGAAGTCCTGCCCATAAAAGCACGGGGCCGGTGCAGTCATGCGGCGCGATCGGAATGTTGTAGCTCTCGGCAAGATATGCTATCTTGCGGCCCTCTGTCAGGCCTCCGCACCACCCGAGATCTATCATGGAATAGTCTATGGTTCCCGCCTGCAGGAGCTGTCTGAATGTGACAGCGCTTGCCAATGTCTCGCTTCCGCATATGGGAGTTCTTGTCTTTGATCTGAGATAGCTCAGACCCTGTATGTCATCCATCTTGCACAGCGGATCCTCCGCCCAGAATATGTCATATTCCTCCAGGGCCCGGCAGATCCTGACTGCCGCCGGGAGGCTCCACAGGCTGTGCAGCTCGCACATGACTTCCATCCTGTTTCCGACAGCATCTCGAATCTTCCTGAACGGCTCCAGTCCCTTTCTCAGGTCCTCATCTGATATGAACTTGCCGTCGCTGGCTGCTGCATACCGGTCAAAGGGCCATATCTTCATGACCTTATAGCCCTCGCTCAGCAGGCTCTCTGCCAGTCTGCCCGCATCCTGGGTAAATGCCACCTGATCATCATACGGACCCGCCATCTGATCATCCTTGCCGATCTCGCGACGTCCCGAGCTGTGATTGAAGCAGCCTCCGGCCTGATTGAACAGATACCCGGAGCATGTGTTGTATACCTGTATATCCTGACGGCTTGCGCCTCCCAAAAGCTCGTAGACGGGGACTCCGTGCCTTTGTCCTGCCAGATCCCAGAGTGCTATGTCTATGGCGCTTGCCGCCCTTGTCTCCGCTCCTGCGCTGTGAAAGCCTACATACGGTGTCAGGAGCTTTCTGGATATGAATTCGATCCTTCTGGAATCCTGTCCTATCAGCCATGAGGCTATATCGCCATGTATCGCGGCTTCAACTGCCTCTGCACCTCTCCATACCTCTCCGGTTCCCTTCAGACCCTCGTCGGTTTCGATCTCAACCCACATGATGTTGGGAATCTCCTTTACCCTTATGGTCCTTATGTTTGTTATTACGGACATTTCCGGCTCCTTGTCGACATTTTGTAATATTTTCGCTTATTAGATGTCATTTTTGTTAACAATTAAATGGTATCACCGGCCTTTTATTTTGTATAATTATTTTAAATTGAGTATCTATTAGCAATTTTAATAGTTGAAAATGTCTTTGCGGAGATGAGCTATGGAATTAAAGCAATTGGAATATATCGTAGAAATCGCAAATGAGCAGAATATCACCAGAGCGGCGAAAAAGCTTTTTGTGACGCAGTCAGCTCTCACCCAGCAGCTGCTTAAGCTGGAGCGTGAGCTTAAAACTCCGCTTTTCTACCGTTCAAGAAACAACTGGCATCTCACCGCGGCGGGAGAAGTATATATAGATAATGCAAGAAAGATACTTCAGATAAAGCAGAATACCTACCGTGCCATCTCGGACATAACTCATGTACACGAGGACAACCTGTCCATCGGCTTCGCTCCCGGACGCGGCGTCGCCATGTTTGCCAATGTCTATCCGGCATTTCATGAGCTGTATCCCGATGTTACAGTCTATCCGTCAGAAAATATGGTTGTAAATCTGCTTCATTACATAAAGGAAGGCAAGATGGATATAGGGCTGACCACTCTTCCCGAAGGTGAATATGCGGCCGAGAACAAATACATAGAGCTTTTGTCCGAGAAGATATTCCTCATCGTTCCATCATCATACCAGTGTGTGAAGGATTCTCCGGAATCCATCGACATACAGGCTCTTCGTGACGCACCCTTTGTGCTTATAAACAAGGAATCAACCATGCGTCCGAGCATAGATGCGGTATTCAGGAAGGCCGGCTTTTCTCCCCGTGTTCTCTTTGAAACCTCGGACAACCCCACCATACTTACCATGGTCGACAACGGTCTGTGCTGCAGCTTTATGTCCGACTGGTATCTGACCGAAAGATATTCCAACATTCACGCATATCCCGTGGATGATATGCCGCGCTGGGGCACCTATGCGTGCTATAAGTCAAGCAACTACCTCAGTGACCCCGCCCGGACTTTCATACGCATGGCCAAGGAATATTTCGCCCGATAGCCAAAAAAAGCGCCCGCCGCCGGATATCAATCCGACAGCGGACGCTGTGCTGTATCATCTGTATGTGCAGCCGGTACATCAGGCTTTATATCGATCAGCCCTGCATCTGCTTTGCAACTTCCTCTGCAAAGTTCTCGCTCTTCTTCTCCAGACCCTCGCCTGTCTCGTATCTTACAAAGTTCTTGATTACGATGTTGGCATTGTTGGCCTTGGCAACCTGATCAACATACTGCTTTACGGTCTGCTTTCCGTCCTCGGCCTTTACATATACCTGATCCATGAGAACGATTTCCTTGAGCTCCTTGTTGATACGACCCTTAATCATGCCCTCGATGACCTTCTCAGGCTTGGAAGCCTCCTTGGGATCATTGGCGATCTGAGCTCTGAGGATAGCCTCCTCCTTCTCGATATAATCAGCTGAAATCTCACTGCTTGTTGTGTAGATGGGCTTGAGAGCCGCAACCTGCATGCAGATATTTCTGGCCATCTCGTGGATCGCCTCATTGTCTACATTTGTCGCTACATCAAGCAGAACGCCGATCTTGCCGCCCGCATGGATATAGGACTCGATGAAGCCATCATTTTCCGTAAGCTTTGCAAATCTTCTGATATGCATATTCTCTCCGATGATAGAGATCATGCTGGAGAGCTTCTGAGCAACCGTCATGGTTACATCGCCTGCCCACGGCTCGTCAAGGAACTGCTCGATACCGTCATGAGCGGTTGTGAGAGCCTGTGCTGTAACTTCCTTTACATAATTTCTGAACTTCTCATTCTTGGCAACAAAGTCGGTCTCCGCGTTAACCTCAACTGCTACCGCGCTCTTGCCGTCCTCGGAGATCTTGGTATCTACGATACCCTCCGCAGCGATGCGGCCTGCCTTCTTCTGAGCGCCTGCAAGTCCCTTCTCACGAAGAAACTCGATGGCCTTGTCCATATCTGCGCCGACCGCTGCAAGAGCCTTCTTGCAGTCCATCATGCCGGCTCCGGTAACCTCTCTAAGCTGCTTTACAAGAGCTGCTGTTACTTCTGCCATGTATATATCCTCCTGTACAGT
>CAVIJY010000062.1:0-8996 GCA_963643215.1 Lachnospiraceae bacterium
TGACGGAGAACGGCCGGGAATTTAGATGGATTTTGAAGGGGTGATAGGGTACAATTATGTCATCCGGTGGGGGAAAACCCTCGCATGTATCTGATTCTGAATATCGGAGGTCAATATGGGAATCATAAAGGCAATATCAAGCGCAGTTTCAGGCGGCCTTGGCGATCAGTGGCTGGAGGTCATCGAAGCCAATGATATGGGCGGCGATACAGTATTTACCTCAGGCGTTGCCGTAAGATCCGGCAAGGGCTCGAATACAAAGGCAAGTAGCAATATAGTAAGCAACGGCTCAACCATCCATGTATACCCGAATCAGTTTATGATGCTGGTTGACGGCGGCAAGGTCGTGGACTATACCGCAGAGGAGGGATACTATACCGTAGACAACTCATCGGCACCGTCCATGTTCAACGGTGAGTTCGGAGAGGCGATAAAGGAGACATTCCAGCGTATCAAGTACGGAGGAGTTCCGTCGAGCGCACAGAAGGTCTATTTCGTAAACCTTCAGGAGATCAAGGGACAGAAGTTCGGGACGCCGAATGCCGTCAATTATTTTGACTCATTCTACAATGCTGAGCTGTTCCTCAGGTGCCACGGCAATTACTCCATCAAGGTCACCGATCCGCTGCTGTTCTATTCGGAAGTTATCCCGAAAAATGCGGAAAAGGTTGAATTTGAGGATGTGGCAGAGCAGTATCTGTCAGAGTTTCTGGAGGCTCTGCAGGCATCCATAAATCAGATGTCGGCGGACGGCGAGAGAATATCGTTTGTCACCAGCAAGGGTCAGCAGCTCTCAAAGTATATGGCCACATCTCTGGACGAGGCATGGAAGAGCCAGAGAGGCTTTGAGATATGCAATGTCGGAATAGCGAGCATATCCTATGACGAGGAGAGCCAGAAGCTCATCAATATGAGAAATCAGGGCGCTATGCTTCAGGATCCGACCGTGCGTGAAGGATACGTGCAGAGCACCATCGCTCAGGGCATCGGTGCGGCAGGCTCCAACCCGAACGGCGCGGCGACAGCCTTTATGGGAATGGGCATGGGCATGGGAGCCTCCGGAGGCTTCATGCAGGCAGCCTCGGCGACCAACGCGCAGCAGATGGCGCATCAGCAGCAGACGGCACAAGGCGGTGCTTTTGCAGGAGCAGCGGGCAGCGCCCAGAGCGCAGGAACACCGGCTGCGCAGAGCTGGACATGCAGCTGCGGATCGGTAAACACCGGCAGGTTCTGCCCGAACTGCGGATCACCGAAGCCGGCCCCGGCAGAGTGGACATGCAGCTGCGGTGCGGTCAATACCGGCAAGTTCTGTCCGAACTGCGGATCACCGAGACCGTAACCATATATACAACCGGAGGGCTCGCGTAATTGCGGCCCTCTTTTGAATAACAGGAGAATCATATGGATATCATCTCATATAAGTGTCCGAACTGCGGCGGAGAGCTGAAATATGATCCGGGGAGCGGAAAATTCACCTGTGAATGGTGCCGCAGCAAGTTCACTCAGGAGGAGTTGCTGAAGCTGTATCCGGATCAGACGGAGCATGGAGAGCAGGATGGTTCCGACGCATCCGATGCATCATCGAACAGCAGAGATGACTCGGGGGAGGATGGACGGATATACAGCTGTCCGAGCTGCGGAGCTCAGATCATGACAGACGCTACCACTGCGGCGACATTTTGCTATTACTGCCACAATCCGGCTCTGATACCGGGAAGACTTACGGGAAATGAAAAGCCTGACTATATCATACCCTTCAAGATCACCAGAAAAAAAGCTCTCAATATATTTGAAAAATGGATACAGGGCAAGAAATATGTACCCGATGAGTTCTACTCAGAGAAGCAGATGGAGATGGTCACCGGGGTGTATTTTCCGTTCATGATGTACGGATGCAGGATCAGCGGTCACATAGATGCAACGGGCACCCGGGTCAGTCGCTACAGGCAGGGCAATTATGAGGTAACCGAGAAAAAGATATACCAAGTGCATCGCGACGGAGACATGGAAGTAAAAAATGTCATGAGAAATGCCCTCAAAAAGGCCAACAAAAAGCTTGTAGAGGGCGTGGTTCCGTATGATGCGGACGAGCTCAAACCCTTCAATATGAGTTATCTGTCAGGATTTCAGGCGGAGACCAGAGATCTGGGCGCGGATGATTTCCAAAAAGAGGTTGAACAGGAGGTCAGAAACTATGCTGTTCAAAGGCTCGGAGAATCCGTGTCCGAATATAACGATCTGACAGTAACTCAGGATGACACCGTGCTGACCGGGGGCACATGGAAATACGCCCTGATGCCGGTATGGACGCTTACATACAAGGATCCGAGATCTGATAAGATATATTATTTCTCGATAAACGGACAGACCGGAAAGCCTATAGGGGAGCTGCCGGTGGATAGCGGAAAGCTGAGAAAGACAGCCCTGTTCACGGCGGGAATCACGGCGGCATCCGTCCTCGCTGTGCTCACGGGTCTATGGTACTTTTTGTAAGGAGAGGGGGCGCACGATATGAAGAACATCAAAAAATCTTCGATAGTATGGACGACCCTGATCTTGCTTATGACGGCGGTGATGGCGCTTACATCCCGGGCCGCCTCGTCGCAAAGGGTTTATGATGACGCGGGGCTGTTCACAAAAGCGGAAAAGGAGCTGCTGGAGCAGTCGATCGCCGAGCTGACCGGTGAGATGAATATGGATTTCGTCGTGTTGACAGCGACGGACAAGGAAGGAAAGACTCAGGCTGAGTATGCCGATGATTTCTATGACGAGAACGACTTCGGAACAGGTGAGGACAGGTCCGGCCTTTTATTCATGATCGATATGGAAAGCCGGGATTGCTATATCTCTACATCGGGAGATATGATAGACTATCTTACTGATGCGCGTATAGCTCAGATCCTGCAATATGATGACAGGCTCTGGGAGATGCTTTCCGCGGGCAATTATGCGGGAGCCGTGTGCAGAGTGATGAATGAGGTGAAAGAGTACTATGCCGAGGGACCGGAGACGGTGCCTGAGAAGAGGTACAATCCCCTCATGGCAGCAGTTGCGGCAGTGATAGGCGCACTGGCAGGTCTGGGCAAGTCGAAGAGCATACGAAACGAGTATGGGATGAAAAACGAGAAAAGGCAGGCTATGCAGAGCACGAAGGCATATATGGCGACTACGAACTTTGCTTTCAATCAATCTGCTGACGATCTGCTGAATACGATAGTAACGCGAGTTCCGCTCCCGGCACCCGCCAAGGTATCGTCGGGAAGATCCGGAGGCTCGTCCTATTCGGGAAGCTCAACCCATACAAGCTCGTCGGGAAGAACTCACGGAGGCGGAGGCAGCGGCGGAAGGCATTTCTGATGTTTTGCGGGAGCGCAAAGCGCGAAGCAATCCGGTATCAATGAAAACTACATGATCTACAGATACAGATTTATATAAAAAGACCTACACGAGGAAGAAACATGAGATATCTGAGCACAAGAGGCGGAGAGCAAGGTGTGACACCATCCGAGGCTATACTGAAGGGGCTGGCGGCAGACGGGGGACTCTTCATGCCGGAGGAGATACCTGCATTTGATTTTACGCCTGCCGATATGAAGGGAGCGTCATATAACGAGATCGCATATCGCGTGATGCGCCTGCTCCTTGATGATTTCAGTGAGGAGGAGCTGAGAGACAGCATCTCAAGGGCATATGCGACATTTGACTGCGAGGAGGTAGCGCCGCTGACCAGAGCCGACGGTGTCTACTATCTGGAGCTGTACCACGGACGGACGATAGCATTTAAGGATGTTGCCCTCTCCATACTGCCGTATCTGATGACCATATCGGCGAAGAAGAACGGCAATAAGGACAAGATCGTGATACTGACCGCCACCAGCGGCGATACGGGAAAGGCGGCTATGGCAGGCTTTGCCGATGTGCCGGGGACGGGCATAGTGGTATTCTATCCCAAGGGCGGTGTCAGCAGGATACAGGAGCTGCAGATGCGCACGCAGGAGGGCGACAATACCTGTGCAGTCGCGATCCACGGCAATTTCGACGATGCGCAGACGGGCGTGAAAAAGGTATTCGGAGACCACGAGTTCACACAGAAGCTCAAGGAACAGGGCATAGTCCTCTCCAGCGCCAACTCCATCAATATCGGACGTCTCGTGCCGCAGATCACATACTATGTGATGTCCTATGTGCGGCTTCTGGAAAACGGTGTGATCGCGGACGGCGGCGAGATAGATGTATGTGTTCCGACGGGTAATTTCGGCAATATACTGGCAGCATTTCTCGCCAAGAGGATGGGACTTCCGATACGCAAACTTATATGCGCGTCCAATGACAACAAAGTGCTGTATGACTTTTTCTCGACGGGTACATATGACAGAAACAGGCAGTTCATACTGACGACCTCTCCGTCTATGGATATACTCATATCGAGCAATCTCGAAAGGCTCATATGGCTGTCCGCGGGCTGCGATGCCGGGAAGAACGCCGAGCTGATGAGAGAGCTGTCGGGCGGTGGCAGATATACGGTCACGGAGCTGATGAGAGAGTACATGTCAGACTTTGAGTGCGGATATGCGACCGAGGCGGAGGTAGCCGCCAAGATCAAGGATCTCTACGATAAAACAGGATATGTGATAGATACGCATACGGCGGTGGCAAGCGCCGTATATGACAAGCTCAAGGCACAGGGCGGTCACGATATCCCGGTCGTCATCGCATCTACCGCCAGCCCGTACAAGTTCTCCGCGGATGTGGTCAGCGCGATCACCGGAGAGCCGAAGCCGGAGGATGAGTTCGCGGCGGTTGACAGGCTCCATGAGCTGAGCGGCATGCCTATACCGCAGGCGGTGGAGAAGCTGCGTACAGCACCGATACGCCACAACATGGAGTGCGAGATTGACGGCATTGAGGATGCTATCATGCAGTCACCGGCAGTGAGGTGAGAGCGGGGAGCGCTATGCGCACAGCACCTTGCAATATCATAATATACTAATGAAAGCTCATCCCGTTGGAAATGCGAGGTGAGCTTTTCTCTTTACTGCTTGCGGCCCACTAGCCACTAACCACTGCCCACCACCCACAGTACCTTCTTGCATCGGCAAAACCGGATACGGAAATTCATAAGGTATACTCCAGTGTGTGATACGGACAATCAGTATCATCTGATTTAACAGAACAGGAGGAATATCATCATGAAAAAGTTTCTATCAGCAGTGCCTGCCGTTTGCATGGTTCTTTCTCTGTCGGCACTATCTCTTGCAGGATGCGGCGGAAGGTCGGATACAGCCTCGGCAAGCTCGGCATCAAGTCCTACAGCAGGCGATCAGGAGGATATGCAGGAGACTGACAGTACAAATCCCGCTCCGGCAGGAGTTGCCGACGGCAGATCCGACGGGAAGCTGCCTGAATTTGACAAAACGGCTGTTCTCGAAGAGACCGTGATGGTCGATGAGGATGATGTAAAAATCACCGCTACGGGTCTGAGCTATAACGACTATTCCGTGGAAATTGCTCTCACTATCGAGAACAACTCCGACAGGAACCTCTCCTTTGTCAGCGGCTCCATGGGATATTGCTGCAATTCTATAAACGGATATATGGTCAATGACGGCTACTTGAACTGCGATGTTGCCGGAGGCAAGAAGGCCAACGACACCATTAGCTTCAGCTACGATTCCCTTCAGATCAATGGTATCAATGAGATTGCGGATATCGAGATAGGCTTCGATGTCTCCGACGACGATTATAACCATGCATACTATAACTCCAGCCCGGTGAGAACCTCTGCCGCCGATGCGCATGATTACGCAAAGGACATGTATCAGGAGACAATCACCAGCAGCGCGACCATGAGTACCTACGGTTATGATATCACATACTTCTCAACGGACACGCTCTACGATGTAAACGGCATAAAGCTGCTCTCAAGCGGGATGATGAACAAGGAGGATGAGATGGTTCTGCTGCTGGAATTTGAGAATACCACGGACAGCATCGTCTATCTGTCGACCACGGATATCTCGCTCAACTCTCTGCTTGTCTATACCTCAGCCTGGTCAAGTGATGCCATAGCTCCGGGAAAGCGTGCCATCATCGATATCAAGGCTTCATCCGTCCTTGATGATGAGTATCGGAATATATACGGCATCAAGGAGATCAGTTCTGTCTCACTTATTGTAAAGCAGCGTGATCTCAATGGTGATATAATCGCGGATCCTGCGCTCATTGAGATGACTGTTTCCGATGTGGATGCGGGATTCGATATCAGCGGCGCCGAAATATATAACAGCAATGGTCTGCGTATAGTGTCCAAGACCATAGCTGCCGATTCGTCTTCCTACAGCACAGACCTTCATCTTCTGCTGCTGGCTGAAAACACAAGCGGAAAGCCTCTTACCGTAAAAGATGAGTACAACTCTCTGTCCGTGAACGGTTTTATGACCGACTATTCCTTCTACAGCACGGAGGTCAATGACGGTCAGTGTGCTATGCTTGATATACGCCTGCGGGGATCATCTCTGGAAGATAACAGGATATCATCTGCGGATGACATAGAAGAGATAGAACTTGTTCTGGAGATCCGGGATGGACGCGATACCATTGATAAACCGACTGTCAGGGTGTCATTTGACTGATAATGATGGGTCCAGTCAATACTTGACTCCCGCCGCCAATTGCCTTGCCCGTATGACATTTTTGGTGCATCATGGAACTGCTGGAGCACGATGAAAGACTATGAACTCATATACAGAATATCTTAATACCGAAGCGCACATGATCTCCCCGGAGGATGATGACTACGAGGAGAAGCTTCTTAGGGTAGCTTCCATGTTCCGCGGTTTTGGCGAAGCATTGACTGCTTTCATGACGGAGTGCGGATATACAGGCGCGGCAGCAGATGCGGAGGCAAAAGCGGGATTTCTCCGGGAGAGGTTTAAGAACGACGGGATCAGACCGCCACGCGACTTTACGGACTGGTTTGTCCAGAACAGGAAGATCACGCGCAGAACCGCATTTCAGATATGCTTTGCATTCAGGCTGAGCGTTGATGAGACTCGTGAGTTCTTCAGAAGTGTTCAGTTTGAGCGCGGCTTTGACTGTCATACAGTGAGCGAGGCAGTCTACTATTTCTGCATCAGCAACCGCCTTACATACTCTGACGCACAGGAGATCATCTCCCATATACCGGCGCCGCAAAAGGTCAGATCTATCCCCGACCGGGATATTCTGTATACCACGGACATTACCCGGTACATAGACAGCATCAGAGATAAAAATGAGCTTATAAGTTATATTACAGAGCATAGCAGCGACTTCAGGTACAACAATGCCACAGCGACCGGGTATATCCGGGAGCTATGGCACGAGATAGCCGGACCGAATGGTCTGGCGCAGAGGGAAGGTGCGCTCATAGCCAACTGCTCCAACCAATGTGAGACCAGATCCGGAAGGAGCGGTTCGGATATGTGCCATACGGCTGTGATGAGCGCCGGGCAGCGAATGCAGGACGCGGATGCAAAGTCCGAGGATTATGTGATAGCCGGTGAGGGAGCATCATCCTGGATCATTCTCTCCCAGATATTCGGACTGCGCAACTATCAGGAAAATGAATATGCCGTACAGCATGACCGTTCACTGGCATCAGTGCTGTCTGATAATAAGCTGATGCCTTTGCGAGCCGACTATTGCTTCCCCAGCAGACAGAACATAGACAAGCTCATCCGCGGGGATCTGGTCGGTGATGATGAGATCGTCCGGAAGATGCTGATACTTTTAGTATTCTACGTATATTGGACAAGGCTTATCGTCGGCAGCGGTGATACCTTCTATGAGGCACGGGTCTACGATTCAGATCGATGTCTTGATACTATCAACAACAGGCTTCTGTGTGCCGGTTATCCGAAGCTTTACGCCGGTAACCCATACGACTGGCTCTTTTTGTGGGCGCTCAACGATGACCATCCGCTGGATACCTTCAGGTTCTATATAGGAGAGGTGTTCGCAGTCAAGGAAGAACAGCTGTGCTGACACCATCGTAAAATGTATCGAAGAGGTGATCATATGGATCATAGGATCGCATTAAAACAGAATACAGTTCTCTGTCTGCTCACAGGAAGCGGCGAGACATTTCACTGCACCATAGGAAGGGAGCTCGGACGCGGAGCCTCCTGCATCGTATATGAGGCATCACGTACGGCTGCCTCCGGGGTCAAAACGCTGTACAGGATCAAGGAATTCTACCCTTACAAGCTGAGCATCACACGCAGCGGGGAAGGCACTCTGACTCCGTCCGCGGATGATGCGGCAGAGTTTTCTAGGATGAAGGAGCATTTTCAGGAAGAGTTTTCACGCGCAAACCGGCTGTACTACTCGGATTGCAACTACGCCGCTATGACCGGTCAGCTTGATGTGCTGGGATGCAACGGTACATCCTACATCCTCTCCTCCTACTCCTCTGATAAGACGCTGGCGCAGTACAGACCGCAGTCGCTCAAGGAGTGCGTTGAGCTGGCAGCGCAGACGGCTTATGTGCTCGGCAATATCCATAAGCAGGGATATCTGTATCTGGACATCAAGCCGGACAATGTGCTGGTGATAGAGGGCTATCACAGGAGTATCCGACTCTTCGACTTCGATTCGCTCCTGCCGATCAGCTGTGTCGGAGAAAAAGCAGCTGCAGATAACGATTATATCCGTCTGTCACATTCAGGAGGCTTTGCGCCCATAGAGCTGCAGACCGCCCGAATCCGGCATATCGGCTTATGCACGGATGTATACGGTATCGGAGCGCTGCTGTTTTATCTCATATTCGGACATGCACCATCCGCTCCGGATGGCGAGAGCGGAGCTGAGTATGACTTTTCAGCAATGAGATATGATCATAACAAGTGTGATGACAGACTTTTTGATGCATTGACAGGATTCTTCCGCAAGTCTCTGGCAGTATATTATGCTGACAGATATCAGGATATGCAGGCGGTTCTGGAGCAGCTGGAGAG
>CAVIJY010000063.1:0-8556 GCA_963643215.1 Lachnospiraceae bacterium
ACCGCAGGATGGTATTTAACTGTCTGGCGGTCAATCAGGACGATCATGTCAAAAACATAGCATTTCTCATGGACAGGAGCGGCAAGTGGACGCTGTCTCCGGCATACGATCTGACATTTTCGTACAATCCTGCCAGCAAATGGCTGCGCGCTCATCAGATGAGAGTCAACGGAAAGACAACACAGATAGGGATGACGGATCTGCTTGAGGCGGGGAGCCGGATGGGGATAAAGCAAAGGCGATGCAAGGACATAATCGGCGAGGTGAGCGCGGCCGTCATGGGATTTCCGGCATTTGCAGAGCAGGTCGGCATAAAGGAAAAGACGGCAAAGTATATCAATTCGGTAATCTCGGACAATATGAGATTACAGTGAAGAAGTGTATATCTGCACAAGTGACAGATGGATGTATATCAGGACTTTTACAGTTGATAATAATTATGAAAACTGCATTCTCAGACATGACTTGCGGATGCAGTTTTCATGAAAATAGATATTGAAATACACTGTGTGAATCTGATAAATTATACCAGATGACATGAAACGGTGTCTGTGGGAAAATGCTCAACAGTATCTGCAGGAAGAAATGGATATCGCGGAAATGTCCTCAGGATTTGTTCGCGGAAAGGATTCGATATGAGCGCAACGGCGGAAAGGACAATCGATACGGGGTTCTACATCGTTCCGAGAAAGGTTGCGGGTGGACTGTTTCATTTCACAGGGTATAGTATTTTCAATTTTAAATTTTTATTTTCCGGTTTTCGAAATAATTGATTTCGAAAACCGGTATTTTTTTGCGCGAGCAATGAGCCAAAGTCCCCGCATGCGGAGGTCAAGAATCACTCACGCAGCCGTGAATGCGCGAAGCATATTCACGGCAAAGGGAGGGATTCTTGACGGTCACGTGCATGCACGGGACCTTGGCGAATGCCGCGACAACGAGAAAAGCCGAGCAAGGCGAGGCGTTTCGAGTCTGCATGAGCTCACGCAGCCGTGAATGCGCGAAGCATATTCACGGCAAAGGGAGGGACGCAAGGCGAGGCGTTTCGAGTCTGCACACAAAGAGAGGAAATCATGGCAAAAAGAACCGACATCAAGAAGATACTGATCATTGGCTCCGGCCCTATCGTCATAGGACAGGCAGCGGAGTTTGACTACGCGGGAACACAGGCCTGCCTCTCCCTGAAGGAGGAGGGCTATGAGGTGATCCTGGTCAACTCCAATCCGGCGACTATCATGACGGATCGTGCGATAGCCGACAAGATCTACATGGAGCCGCTGACACTGGAATATGTGGCTAAGATACTCAGATATGAAAGACCGGATGCGATCCTTCCGGGCATAGGAGGACAGACAGGCCTGAATCTTGCGATGCAGCTTGAAAAGAAGGGCGTACTCAGAGAGTGCCACGTGGAGCTGCTCGGGACGGACTACCGCAGCATAGAGAGGGCTGAGGACAGAGAGCTCTTCAAAGAGATGTGTCAGTCTATAGGAGAGCCGGTCATACCGTCGGAGATCACATATGACCTTGAGGCTGCGAAGAAGGCCGCAAAGGAGATAGGATACCCGGTAGTGCTAAGACCGGCATTTACTCTGGGAGGAACAGGCGGAGGCTTCGCCAACAATGAGGAGGAGCTTGTCGAGATAGGAACCAACGCCTTCCATCTGTCTCCGGTTCATCAGGTTCTGGTGGAGAAGAGCGTCAAGGGCTACAAGGAGATTGAATTTGAGGTCATGCGCGATTCGCTGGATCATGCGATCACCATATGCGGCATGGAAAATGTGGATCCGGTCGGAGTTCATACCGGAGATTCCATCGTCGTAGCGCCCATATTGTCGCTGAATGAGCATGATCTGAAGATGCTCAACGACAGTGCCATAAAGATCATCAGGGAGCTCAAGATCGAGGGTGGATGCAATGTGCAGTTTGCGCTTGATCCGCACAGCAGCAAGTATTATCTGATAGAGGTCAACCCCAGAGTATCAAGATCCTCGGCGCTTGCCTCCAAGGCGAGCGGATACCCGATAGCCAGAGTGACGGCGAAGATAGCCGTGGGCATGGCGCTGGAGGAGATCCCGGTAGCGGGCGGAACCGCGGCGATCGAGCCGCAGCTGGACTACTATGTGGCGAAGTTCCCGAGATTCCCGTTTGACAAGTTCACCTCGGCGAGCAATCTGCTTGGAACTCAGATGAAAGCAACCGGAGAGGTGATGGGTATAGGCTCAAATCTGGAGGAATGCCTGCTCAAGTCGATTCGCTCGCTGGAGATCGGAGTGAATCATATATACAAGGCCGGATTTGCCGGGATGAGCACAGGCGAGCTGTGGGAGCATGTGTCGCAGTTCAGAGATGACAACATATTTGCGATAGCTGAGCTGCTTCGCAGAGGAGAATCAGTTGAAAGGCTCCATGAGGTAACGATGATCACGGAGCTGTTTCTGGAAAGCATCGGCAGGATAGTGAGCATGGAAGAGGAGCTGAAGGCTCACCCGAAGGACATGCAGGTGCTGAAGGACGCCAAGAAACTGGGCTTTTCGGATGCATTTATCGCAAAACTCTGGGATATGCCGGAGATCGAGCTTTATCAAAGGAGAAAAGAACTTGGCATAGTACCGGTATTTCGCATGGTGGACACGCTTCATACCGGCAAATATATCGCCTACCTGTATTCGTCCTATACGGGGCAGAACGATTCAAGGCTTTCTGACAAAAAGAAGGTTGTTGTACTCGGAGCAGGTCCCATCAGGATCGGCCAGGGCGTCGAGTTTGACTATTCGACGGTTCATGCTGTACAGACAATACGCAGAGAGGGCTACGAATCCATCATCATAAACAACAACCCGGAGACGGTTTCGACGGACTATACCACAGCAGACAAGCTGTACTTTGAACCCTTGACACCGGAGGATGTGATGGCCATCATAGACTTCGAAAATCCTGACGGGGTCATCGCAACACTGGGAGGCCAAACTGCCATCAATCTGGCTCAGCCGCTTCATGACAGAGGAGTAAAGCTCATCGGAACGGACTGCGAGGCTATAGACAAGGCGGAGAATCGCAAGGAATTCGAGCAGGTGCTCACAAAGCTGAATATCCCTCAGCCCATGGGAACGGCGGTGACCAATGTAGAGGACGGCATAGCCGCTGCACACAGAATCGGCTATCCGGTTCTGGTTCGCCCGAGCTTTGTGCTCGGAGGGCGTGCGATGCAGATAGTCGCAGATGACGACAGACTGCGTGAATATCTGCGTACAGCCGTGGAGATAGACGAGGACAAGCCGGTACTGGTAGATAAATATATCGAGGGCAAAGAGGTCGAGGTCGATGCAGTATGCGACGGAACCAATGTGTTTGTACCGGGCATCATGGAGCTCGTGGAGCGCACGGGAGTGCATTCCGGTGACTCAATCAGCATGTATCCGTCCATCACGATATCTGATGCGGTGAAGGGTACGATACTCCGGTATACCAAGGCTCTGGGACTGGGCATAGGCATCAGGGGACTTTACAACATTCAGTTTATAGTAGATAAGAACGACAAGGTTTACATCATCGAGGTGAATCCGCGCTCCTCAAGAACGGTGCCGTTTCTGTCCAAGGCCACCGGCTACTCGCTGGCGGATATCGCTACAGAGGTCATACTCGGCAAATCGCTGCGTGAGCAGGGGATATTTACGATATATCCGGACGAAAAGAAGAGATTTTATGTGAAGGTACCGGTATTTTCCTCAAACAAGCTCAAGGGAATGGATGTATATCTGACACCGGAGATGAAATCAACCGGTGAGGCCATAGGATATGACAGCACAGTCAACAGAGCGCTTTACAAGGCACTGCAGGCAGCGGGAATGCAGATAAGAAATTACGGAACCGTGCTCTTTACTATCGCCAGAAGAGATCGCAGCGAGGCACTGGAGCTGGCGAGACGCTTCTATAATCTGGGCTTCAATATCATCGGAACAGAGGGAACCGCAGAGTTCCTGAAGGAAAACGGCATCCGCACACATATTGTGGGCAAGATAAGCGAGGGAAGTGATGACATTCCGAATGCCATCAGGCAGGGGCATATCGCATATATCATCAATACCCAGGATATGAGCACGGCCACGGATGTGAGCGGCAGCGACGGGCTGTATATAAGGCGCTGCGCATCCGAGAACAACGCGAGCATATTTACATCTCTTGATACTGTGCGCGTGCTGCTGGATGTGCTTGAGGAGACTACACTGACCATCTCCACCATCACGGAGAAATAAAGCAAAAGAGGCGACATGAAACAGACAGTACTGACGATAGAAAAAAACGAACATGTGACGCGGGATGTCATGCGGATGGTTCTGACGGGAGCAGGGCTTGAAGAGCACCGTCCGGGGCAGTTCATCAATATAAGGCTCTCCGGGATGTTCCTAAGACGCCCCATATCCGTTAATGATTATGAACCCGGGAGGATCACGCTGCTTTACAAGATCGTGGGAAAGGGAACGAAGACGATGAGCCTGATGTTCCCGGGACAAAAGCTGGATGTGCTGACGGGACTCGGCAACGGATTTGATGTCGGGCAGGCAGGAGCAGCACCGCTTCTGGTAGGCGGCGGCATCGGCACGGCGCCTCTGTATTATCTGGCGAAATGCCTGCGAAGCAAGAACCCGGACAGCGATGTTACCGTGATAATGGGCTTTAACAATGAATCGGAGATCTTTTACGAAAAGGAATTTGAGGAGCTGGGATGCAGGGTGATGATATCCACGGCGGACGGCTCGAGAGGAGTGAGGGGCTTCGTGACCGATGCTGCGGCAAAGCTGCTAAAGCAGGACGATGAACAGCCGTGGTCATATGCATATGTCTGCGGACCGGAGCCCATGCTCAAGGCGATATACCCGATGATTCCGCATGGTCAGTTCAGCTTTGAGGAGAGGATGGGATGCGGATTCGGCGCATGCATGGGATGCAGCTGTATGACCATCACCGGAAGCAAGCGCATATGCAAGGAGGGCCCGGTGCTGATGAGAGAGGAGATATTATGGGAAGAACACAAGTAGAGCTGTGCGGCATCACTCTGGACAATCCCGTGATCCCCGCCTCCGGTACATTCGGCTACGGGTATGAGTTTGCGGATCTGTATGATATCAATATTCTGGGAACATTTTCCTTTAAGGGAACCACCAAGGAACCGCGCTTCGGCAATCCGACACCGCGTATCGCAGAATGTCAGGCCGGCATGATCAACGCTGTAGGACTGCAGAATCCCGGAGTGGAGAAGGTCATCAGCGAGGAGCTGGTGAAGCTGGCAAAGGTATTTGACAAGCCGGTGATGGCCAATGTAAGCGGTTTCTCGGTGGATGAATATGCATATACGGTCGGCAGGCTGAGCGGATGCGATCAGATAGGCTGGTTCGAGATCAATGTCAGCTGCCCGAATGTGCATGGAGGCGGCATGACGATGGGGACGGACCCGCAGATAGCAGCGCAGGTAACAAGAGCCGTAAAAAATGTGACGGACAAGCCTGTGATCATGAAGCTGACGCCCAATGTCACGGATATAGTTGAGATAGCCAAAGCCTGCGAGGATGCAGGGGCGGACGGAATAAGTCTTATCAATACAATGCTCGGCATGCGCATTGACCTGAAAACCAGAAGGCCTGTCATCGCCAATGTGATGGGAGGCTATTCGGGACCGGGCATCTTTCCGGTGGCGCTTCGAATGGTATATCAGGTGGCGCACGCAGTGAAGATACCTGTAGTCGGTATGGGCGGAGTGAGCAGCGCAGCTGATGTGCTTGAGATGATGATGGCCGGAGCGGCAGCAGTTGAGATCGGAGCAGCCAATCTGACGGAGCCGTATATATGCAAGCGCATCATAGAAGAGCTGCCGGCGGTAATGGACGAGTACAGGATAAGTGAGCTGAGTGAGCTGAGGCTCTGAAAGAACGCAGCTGGCTGATGAAAAAGCATATGGCGGAGATCGCAAGCCGCCGGAAGGAGAGAACATGGGAAAAGATGTGATCGTAGCATGTGATTTTGCCAGTGCCCGGGACACATATGAGTTTCTGGACAGATTCACCGGCAGAAAACCGTTTGTGAAGATAGGCATGGAGCTTTTCTATGCAGAGGGGCCGGAGATAGTCAGACGGATCAAGGGAAGAGGACACAAGATATTTCTGGATCTGAAGCTGCATGATATTCCGAATACAGTAAAAAAGGCTATGGCTGTTCTGTCGAAGCTGGATGTCGATATCTGCAATCTACATGCGGCCGGAGCGACGGAGATGATGAAGGCGGCGATAGAGGGACTTACGAGAGAGGACGGCACCAGACCGCTTCTGATAGCGGTGACACAGCTTACATCCACAGATCAGGAGACTATGGAAAGGGATCTGCTGATAAAGGAGCCGATAGACAAGGTGGTTATGCATTATGCCGGGACGGCGAAGGCAGCAGGACTGGACGGTGTGGTATGCTCGCCGCTTGAGGCAGGCAAGGTTCACGAGCTCTGCGGGGAGAGCTTCCTGACGGTCACTCCGGGCATCAGATTTGCTGATTCGGACAAGGGGGATCAGAAGAGGGTCATGACTCCGGCAGCGGCCAGAGAGATAGGATCGGATTATATAGTGGTAGGCAGACCTATCACGGCAGCCGCAGATCCCGTCGAGGCGTATGAGAGATGCTGCAGGGATTTTATCGGATAAAGGGGAATCTATAGTCGTGCCTGCCGGGGGCAGGCACTTTCAGAAATCATATATCAAGGAGATATGCCATGGAGAAGCTTATAGCTAAGGATCTGCTTTCTATAGGAGCAGTATTTTTCAGACCGGAGCAGCCGTTTATCTGGGCAAGCGGAATCAAGAGCCCTATCTACTGCGACAACAGACTGACACTGACGGCTCCGAAGGTGCGGGATGATGTAGAGAATGGTCTTGTACAGCTCATACGCGAGACCTATCCCGATGTGGAGGTGCTGATGGGCACATCAACCGCAGGTATCGCGCACGCAGCCATCACGGCGCATATCATGGGACTTCCCATGGGATATGTGCGCTCAGGCGCCAAGGATCACGGACGAAACAATCAGATCGAGGGCAAGCTGGAGAAGGGTCAGAAAGTCGTGGTTGTCGAGGATCTCATCTCTACGGCGGGCAGCGTGCTCGAGGTGGTGCAGGTTCTGCGTGAGGCAGGTGCCGATGTTCTCGGAATAGTCAGCATCATGACATACGGGATGAAGAAGGGACTTGAGAGGATGGCGGCAGCCGATGTAAAGCATGTATCGCTTACAAACTTTGATGTCGTAGCCGAGGTGGCCGCGCAAGAGGGCTATATCAAGCCGGAGGATATCGAGAGGCTGATCGCCTTCCGCAACAACCCCTCCGACGAAAGCTGGGCGAACCGCTGAGCACCGAGTTCCGCTGTCATGCGCTGGAAGCGCAATGAGAGCGGTTTACGAAGTGCCATGCGATAGCAGCCCGCGATTGCGGCGCGCAAAGCGCGGCAGCAGAGCGGTTTGCTGCGAACCGCTGAGCGGCCGAACCATCGAGTTCGACGACATTATATTGCGGACAGATCATATTTGAGACCTCCGCGGAAAGTGAGAAATACAGAAGATGAAGAGAAGCATCATCAATATTACGGATCTTTCGGTTGAAGAGATTCAGGAGCTGATCGATGTGGCAAACGACATCATCGCGCATCCTGACAAATATGCACATGCATGTGAACGCAAGAAACTGGCCACTCTGTTTTTTGAACCATCGACGAGAACCAGACTCAGCTTTGAAGCAGCTATGTATGAGCTGGGCGGTCATGTGATCGGTTTCTCTGAGGCTGCAAGTTCATCCGCCTCAAAGGGAGAGTCGGTATCCGATACCGCCAAGGTCATCAGCTGTTACGCGGACATCATCGCGATGCGCCATCCCAAGGAGGGCGCACCCTTCGTAGCGGCGCAGGCGGCGAGCGTGCCCGTGATCAATGCAGGCGACGGCGGACACAATCATCCGACGCAGACATTGGCGGACATCCTGACGATATACCGCGAGAAGGGAAAGCTGGACAATCTGACGATAGGCTTCTGCGGAGACCTGAAGTTCGGACGCACAGTGCATTCACTTATAGCTGCGATGTCACGGTATACGGGAATCAAATTTGTGCTGGTGTCCCCAGATGAGCTGAAGCTCCCGAGCTATGTGAAGAATGATTATATCAAGTCAAAGAACATACCATATGAGCAGACTACGGATCTTGAGGCTGTCATGCCTGAGCTCGATATCCTTTATATGACCAGAGTTCAGAAGGAACGCTTCTTCAATGAGGAGGATTACCTGCGGCTGAAGGATCTTTATATATTTACTCCGGAGAAGCTGAAGAATGCGAAGAGTGATATGAGCATCATGCATCCGCTTCCGAGAGTAAATGAGATAAGCGTCGCCATAGACGAAGATCCCAGAGCGGCATATTTCAAACAGGTGCTTTACGGCAAATACATGCGAATGGCATTGATTCTCAAGCTGCTGAAGGAGGCGGAGGCATGAATATAGATTCCATCAACAACGGCATCGTGATAGACCA
>CAVIJY010000064.1:0-8091 GCA_963643215.1 Lachnospiraceae bacterium
AAGTTTGGAAGTAAACTTCCAAACTTGATTGGCGATTCAAATACGAGCGTGTGCAAGCACCGCTCGTGCTTGAATCTGGAGGACAATACAATGAAACCCAGAATATTTATAGACGGAAAGGACGGAACCACCGGTCTTCAGATATACGAGCGTCTCGGCAGGAGAGATGATCTGGAACTTCTTTTGATAGATGATGACAAGAGAAAGGATATTCAGGAGAGAAAGAAGCTGATAAACGAAGCGGATATCGTATTTCTGTGTCTGCCGGATGCAGCAGCGATCGAGGCGGTAGATCTTGTGGAAAATCCGGATACAAAGATTATAGATGCATCTACCGCACACCGGACAGCATCCGGATGGGCATACGGCTTTGCCGAGCTGTCCCCGGAGCACAGGACTGCGATAGCATCATCCAAAAGAGTTGCCAATCCGGGATGTCATGCATCAGGCTTTATCAGCTGTGTATATCCGTTGGTGAAGATGGGACTTCTCGATCCTGACACATTGCTGTCATGCTTTTCTCTGACAGGATATTCCGGCGGGGGCAAAAAGATGATTGCCGGGTATGAGGATGAGTCCAGAGCTGTAAAGCTTGACGCACCTGGCATCTACGGTATCACCCAGAAGCACAAGCATCTGCCGGAGATGAAGACGGTGTGCGGGCTTGATCACGAGCCGGTATTCAGTCCCATCGTCAGCGATTACTACAAGGGGATGGCAACAAGCGTACCGCTGTTCATGAGCCAGCTGAACGGGGTTTCAACGCTGCATGAGATATGGGCTGCTCTGGCAGATTACTATACAGGCTCCAGACTGGTGAAGGTAGCCTATGATCCCGACGGGGAGCATGGATATGAGCAGACGGGAACCACCATATACGGCAATATGATGGCAGGAAGAGACGATATGCTCATAGCTGTCAGCGGCAACGACGAGAGATTTACGGTGACATCCATATTTGACAACCTCGGCAAAGGAGCCTCCGGCGCTGCGGTTCAGAATATGAATATCATGCTGGGGATAGACGAAGCTGCATCATTAAATATTTAGAAAACTGAAAGCAAGGAGAAAGATATGTCCAAGTTTATAGAAGGCGGTGTATGCGCCGCACAGGGCTTTGCAGCGGCAGGCATGCATGCAGGAGTCCGGGCAAATCCGGAGAAGAAGGATCTGGCGCTGATAGTATCGGATGTGCCGTGCAGCGCGGCAGCGGTATTTACCAAAAATGTAGTCAAGGCGGCGCCTATTCATATCGATATGAAGCATCTTGAGAACGGAATGGCAAGAGCGATCATCGTCAACAGCGGCAATGCCAATGCATGCGCACCTTACGGAGAGGAAAATGCGATAAAGATGTGTAAGGCTGCTGCCAAGGCAGTGGGCTGCGATGCAGAGGATGTGCTGGTTTCATCAACCGGTGTCATCGGACAGACGCTCAATGTAGCTGCCATAGAGGCGGCTGTCCCGGCTCTGAAGGACATGCTGGAGCACTCTCCGCAGGCATCACTTTCGGCAGCGCACGCGATCATGACGACGGATACTGTATCAAAAGAGACGGCTATCGAGACTGAGATAGGCGGCAAGACAGTGAAGCTTGGCGGCATTGCCAAGGGCTCCGGCATGATACATCCGAATATGGGCACCATGCTTTGCTTTATAACTACGGACTGTGCCATCAGCGCGGACATGATAAAGAAGGCGCTGCTGGAGACAGCAGATGTGAGCTTCAACCGCATCAGTGTGGACGGAGATACCTCGACAAATGACACCTGCTGCATACTTGCCAACGGTCTGGCAGGCAATGCAGAGATCACCGAGAAAAATGACGACTATGCTGCATTTACAGCGGCACTCAAGGAGATATGCGTGGCGCTTGCAAGGAAGATGGCGTCTGACGGAGAGGGAGCAAAGCATCTGATCACCTGCACCGTACAGGGGGCAAGGGACGAGGCTGCGGCCGAGACCATATCCAAGTCTGTCATATCGTCTACACTGACCAAGGCCGCAATATTCGGAGCTGATGCCAACTGGGGCCGTGTGCTGTGCGCGATGGGGTATTCAGGAGAGAGCTTTGATCCCGACAAGGTGGATGTGCACTTTGCAAGCGCTGCAGGCGACATAGAGGTCTGCAGACAGGGACGAGGACTGAACTTTGACGAGACTCTGGCAAAAAAGATACTGACAGAGCATGATGTCGAGATAAATATCACAATGGGCGAGGGAGACGGTGCATGCACATGCTGGGGCTGCGACATCACCTATGACTATATCAAGATAAACGGAGACTACCGCACCTGAGCAAAGCGGAAGACAGCGGCAGGAACCATGTAAAAAAGTATAAGTGAGGAGAAAATATGCCGGATCATACATCAATGGCGCAGACGCTGGTGGAGGCGCTGCCGTATATACAGGAATGGTCGGGAAAGACAATCGTCATCAAGTACGGCGGCAATGCCATGATCTCACAGGAGCTTCGCGAGGCTGTGATGAACGATGTGATACTGCTGTCGCTGGTAGGCATCAAGGTTGTTATGGTGCACGGCGGAGGTCCCGAGATTTCCGACATGCTCAAGAAAATCGGGCATGAGTCCAGATTTGTCAACGGGCTGCGTTATACCGATGAGGTGACCATGGAGGTCGTTCAGGAGGTGCTCTGCGGTAAGGTCAACAAGAATCTGGTGGCACAGATCAACCGATTGGGAGGCAAGGCTATCGGACTGTGCGGGATGGACGGCGGCATGTTTAAGGCAGTACTCAAGGATGAACAGTACGGTCTGGTGGGTGAGATAACCGAGGTAAATCCGGAGTTGGTGGTTACGGCGCTTGAAAGCGGGCATATCCCGGTTGTTGCAACAGTGGCACAGGGAACAGATGCCGAGACATCCTACAATGTCAATGCGGACACGGCGGCAGCACAGCTTGCCTGCGCGCTTCACGCATCCAAGTTCGTGCTTCTGACGGATGTCCTCGGGATCATGAAGGATCCGCATGACGAGTCCACATTGATACATGAGATGCATATCGATGAGATACCGGCACTGATCGAGAACGGCACTCTGTCGGGAGGTATGATCCCGAAGGCGCAGTGCTGCGCGGATGCTATAAAGGGAGGCGTCGAAAGAGTACATATCCTGGACGGAAGGATACCGCACTCTATCCTCATAGAGCTTTTGTCGGATGCAGGTATAGGAACGATGATGAAGGGCTGAGAAGGCACCGGGAGGAGATATAAGATGAACAATCAGGAGATCAAGGATCTGACAGGCCAGTACATCATGCCTACCTACGGAAGATTTGATGTGGCCATAGATCATGGTGAGGGTGCATGCTTTTATGACTTTGAGGGCAATAAATATATAGACTTCACCAGCGGTATAGGTGTAAATGCGCTGGGAACAGGATATCAGCCATGGGTTGATGCCATCGCAGAACAGGCTAAAAAGCTCGGGCACACATCCAATCTGTTCTATACGGAAAATGCTGCCAGACTGGCGCAGATACTGTGCAGGCGCACAGGCATGGACAAGGTCTTCTTCGCAAACGGAGGCGGAGAGGCAAACGAGGGAATGATAAAGCTGGCGAGAAAATACAGTTATGACAAGTACGGAGACGGCAGAGCTACCATCATCACTCTCAACAACTCGTTTCACGGAAGAACCATCACCACTCTTAAGGCCACAGGCCAGAGCGTGTTCCATCAGTTCTTCTTCCCGTTCACCGAGGGCTTCAGATATGCCGATGCCAATGACATCAACTCGCTGAAGGCCGCAGCCGGGGATGATGTCTGTGCCGTCATGGTAGAGCTGGTGCAGGGAGAGGGCGGAGTGCTTCCGCTCGACAGAGAATATGTCAAGGAGCTCGAGATGCTCTGCCATGAGCATGACTGGCTGCTGCTGGTGGATGAGGTTCAGACAGGAGTTGGAAGGACAGGCAAGCTCTTCTGCTTCCAGAACTACGATATACTTCCGGATGCGTGTACATTTGCCAAGGGTATAGCGGGCGGACTGCCGATGAGCGGCGTCATGGCGACGGAAAAATGCTCGACGGTTCTGGGCCCCGGCATGCATGCGACCACATTCGGAGCCAATCCGGTATGCGCGGCGGCAGGACTCGTCGTTCAGCAGGTGATGACTGATGAATTTCTCGATGAGGTAGGTAAAAAGGGAGAATATCTTAGAGCAGAGATAGAGGCGTTGAAGCTTCCCTGCTTTGGCAGTACGAGAGGAATGGGCCTCATGGTAGGCATCGCCGTCAATGACGGATACAGCAACAAGGAGATAGCTGACAAACTGATTGCAAACGGGCTGCTGGTTCTCACTGCCGGTCCCGGAGTAAGGCTGCTGCCGCCGCTGACCATCACGAAGGATGAGCTGGATGAAGGCATAGCAATCATGAAAAAGGTGCTTGGCTGAGCCGACGATAAACAGAATAAAACAAGATCCCCCGCCATACCGGTGAAAAGCATGCCGGATATGAGCGGGGGTCTTGCTCTATAAAGGGGATATCGAATGATAAGATAAGTTCGTGGCTTATAGGCGAGGCGATGCGGGCTTTAACGACTCAGATATTGTATCTGAGCGATCCTGCCGGCCTCGTAGAGTCTGTCAAAATCAGCGATGACAGGGCTTCCGGCATGAAGCGGCATATGTATCCTGCCGTCAGCTCCGATCTTCGGGCATTCCTTGTAATATTCCTCGACGCCCTCGATATTCGGCCTGTGGAATTCGATCATCTCGCCGTCCTCAAGCAGCGTTCCTGTCAGACAGCCCATATGGTTCTGCCCGCTGGTGATCTTATGTCCGGCAGCGCGCGCAATATCGGCTATGCGAATCGTCTCGGCGATGGTGTACTTGGGAGTGGGCTGTATGATCTCCACTCCGGCATCCATATAGGATCTGTAAACCGCCATATTTGACGCATTTTCACCATATGCCAGCGGTATGTACAGCCCTTCGGCCTTCATCATGGCGACGAGCCTTGCTATTTCCTCGGTCTGCGTATGTACTATAGGCTCCTCCCAGAAGGAGATATTGTACGGCTCGGCCTTGCTCAGGAATTCCATGCATGTATCCGCATCCCATGCCTGATTGGAGTCAACCGCTATCGAAAAGTCCGGCCCCAGAGCCTCACGCACCAGCTGAAGCCGGTGGATATCGATATCCATCTCTTCACGGCTGATCTTCATCTTTGTTGCCTTGAATCCCTGAGCCGCGGTATCCTTCATCTCGGCTACGAGCTGGTCATCTGTCAGTACTGTGGCGCCGCCGCCCTTGTAGGCATCACAATAGTCCTTTTTTGCGCCGATCAGCCGGTGCATGGGGATGCCGCGTTTTTTTGCGATGATGTCGAGCAGCAGCACCTCTGCCTGATTCATGGAATGCTGATATGAATCGGCACCGCGCTCTTTCCAGTAAAGATATTTTCTCCACTCCAGATTGGTCAGAGGCTCGTCAAATTCCATCATGAACGGGATGAACTCCTTCCAGAGCTGAGGAGATGCGGCGCCTTCACCGCACACACCGTCCTGATCCCAGATTCTGATCCAGCTTGGGAAGACGCAGGTGGTGCGGTATTTTCCTGTTCCGTCCTTCCACGGGGTCTTTCTGGGCTGAGGTTTGAAGGTGTAGTATTCAGCTTTTACGATTCGGATTTTTTCGGAAAACGCAAGTTCTTCATTGATTTTCTGACGGATGACCTGTCGTATATTGCCGTTTATCATGTATTCAAGACTCATGCGTACCTCCATCTGCCTGCAAGCGAGCTTGCTTCGTGCTTCGCACTCCCGCAATCCTGAAAACATGAGCATTTCGCACATTTTTCTGCGAAAAATGGCTGCATGCTCATGTTTTCGGCGGAGACAAGGTCAAAGGGCTGTCTGCAAGCGAGCTTGCGCCGTGTTTTGCCTCCGCCTACCTCTGATGCCACCCACGGATTGCTTCGTGCTTCGCACTTTCGCAATCCGGCCATCCATGGCTTTACTGATGCCACCTACGGATTGCTTCGTGCTTCGCACTCCCGCAATCCGGTGTACCTGAGCATTACTGATGCCACCTACGGATTGCTTCGTGCTTCGCGCTTTCGCAATCCTGCCTCCATGGCTTTACTGATGCCACACGGATTGCTTCGTGCTTCGCACTCCCGCAATCCTGAAAACATTCGCATTTCGCGCATTTTTCTTTGAAAAATGGCTGCATGCTCATGTTTTCGGCGGAGCCAAGGTCAAAGAGCTGTCTGCAAGCGAGCTTGCGCCAGCTCTTTGACTTTGTCTCCTGGTGGCATCAGTATATTGACCTTACAAAGCTCTGGTCAACTGACAAAAAGGTGTGAGGGATGTAAACGCGGGTTAACAATGGATGTTGTCCGGCAAATTAAATGATGTCCATCAGTCAGATGCGGTTTAGGGATATGCTTTTGACTTTGCGTCAGAGTGGGGTCATTCTATAAAGATTCATCTATGATCCTGTCAGGAAAGCAGCCGGTTATAATCTCTTTTTGCATATATAACGCGGGCTATGGTAACGGTCTTGTCTTTTTCATTTATCCAGAAAAACATCAGATAGTTTTGTACTGCAATCTTCCGATATTCGTGCTTTAGCGGTCTTATCGGCTGATAGGCCGGAACTGTGTAGGGAAATGTGAGAAGTGTCTCTGCCGTCTCTATAAATTCTATGGCAAGGCGGTCGGCAGCATCGGGATTTTGAAGGTCTTTGCTGATGTAGAGCACAATATCTGTCATGTCTTTCTTTGCAATGGGCAAAAATTCCAGCTTATAATTCATCTGCACCTCCGATTGCAGATCTCATTGCAGATAAAACTTCTTTGGAAGAATAACGCTTGTCTGAAAAAGCAGCCTCCTGTTCAGCCTCCTGAAGTTTAGAGTAAACGCTGCTTTCAAACTGGAGGCTTTCAAAAGCATCCATACTCATGACGACCATATCGCCATATCCGTTTTTAGTCAAAAATACCGGCTGTGAAGTTTCATGCACGGTTCTGGAGATATCGGCAAAATTATTTCTAAGGTCTGATACCGGTCTGATCATATTCATAAAGAAAATCCTCCTTTGGAATATTTTAGCATAATTATGCTAAAACGCCAGCTCATGTGTCGCAAATAACATGATTTCAGACTTGATTTTGTGATACGATAAAGGCGGTTGTGCCGGAGCGCGGCCGGGCGCAGAGGGATAGGAGGTTCCCATGACATTTGATCAGATCATCAATTTTCGCAAGGTTATCGAGACGGGAAGCACGACGAAGGCAGCCGATGAGCTGTTTCTCAGCCGTCAGGGGCTTAGAAACAGCATCACACGACTGGAGAATGAGCTGGGAGCGCCGCTTCTGGAGAGAACGAGATCAGGGCTTGTTCCGACAGATTTCGGGAGATATTTTGCTCAGGAAACTGATGCTCTCAATGATATATTGACCGGTCTTGAAAACTCTTATGAAAGATATGTGCGCAAGACCTCCGGAACATTGAGAGTGTTGTATACCAGCATGTCGCGCACGCTTATGGATCAGGTGGAGGATATGTGTGATTATTTCTCGGAAGCCTATCCGGATGCGCATGTAGAGCTGGAGAACATATACAGCGCCATCCCGGTCACTGAGGAGCTTTTTGATACATATGATGTTGTGGTCAGGCATTATCAGGAGAATGATTTTTGCGTTCATATACCGCTGCCTCAGATAGAATACCGCGCCTGCATAGGGCGGGCGCATCGTCTTTTTGAAAAGACAGCGCTGACGCTGGAGGATATCTCAGAGGAAATGTTTACCACAGGCTCTGTCAATGCGCCGATTTACGAGTGGCTGAAGATGATGGACACTCCCGACTCCAGAATCTACTTTGACAAAGGCAATGACATGGTCAAGAAGGCGCTTGTGACCGAAGGTCTGGCGATAGCATTTGTTTCGGTCAGTCATATGGACAAGTACATAAGGCTCTTTGGCGAGAATGTAAAGCTTCTTCCGATGTATCCGTCGCTTATCATGCAGGATACTATGTATATCTCCAAGGTCAAAATGAGCGAAAAGGATGTGCTGAAGCTGTTCTATGAATCCTGTCAGAGGTATATAGCGCAGAAGGCGATG
>CAVIJY010000065.1:0-7995 GCA_963643215.1 Lachnospiraceae bacterium
AGACCCTCTGCACGGATCAGGATGCTTTCCTGTTCTTCACTGTTCATGTCTTTCATCGATATCACACCACCTGTGCCAATCTGCATGTGACCGTATGCGTCTTTGACAGCCTCTCGGTATGCGGCATATGCTCCCGGCAGCTTTCCTGCGCATATGCACAGCGCAGGGCAAACGGACATCCCTTCGGCTCCGCGGACGGATCTATCGGCGATCCTGCTATGGAGACAAGCCGCCTTTTATCATATATGTCCCTTCCCGGAACCGATTCCAGAAGACCCTGCGTGTACGGATGCACATGTTCGTAGAATATCTCATCCGTGCTTCCGCTCTCGACTATTCTTCCTCCGTACATGACGCATACTCTGTCGCAGAGCTCGGCGACCACGCCCAGATTGTGAGTTATGAATATGACCGCCATGCCGTCATTTTGTGCCTTTTCACGGATGAGCTCCAGTATCTGATCCTGAATGGTCACATCAAGAGCAGTCGTCGGCTCATCCGCGATCAAAAGCCGCGGCCTGAGCAGCATCGCCATGGCTATCATAACTCTCTGACACATCCCTCCGGAGAGCTCATGCTGAAATCTTCCCATCATTTTCTCCGGATCCCGTATCCTGACGGATTCGAGCATATCCACGGACATGCTCCATGCCTCCTGCCTGCTCACAGCTCTATGAGCGAGTACCGTTTCTATCATCTGATCGCCTACGGTAAAAACCGGATCAAGGCATTGCATGGGATTCTGAAATATCATGGCGATATCCTCTCCGCGCAGCCTTCTCAGCCGCTCCTCATCCGCGGAAAGCAGACTTTCACCCCTATAGATGATATCTCCTGATATGATGCCGGCTCCCGCGCCAAGCATGCCCGTTACAGCATACGCCGATGTACTCTTGCCGCAGCCGGACTCTCCCACTATACCCAGTATCTCACCTTCACTGATGCTGTAGGATATCCCGTTGACAGCATATATATCACCCCGTGAAGACGAAAAGCGTACCGAGAGATCACTGACTTTGAGTATCTCTTCATTTTCCCGTTCCATCGCATCAGCCCTCTCTGCCCTTTGCCGCCATGGCATCCCGCATCGCATTGCCTACCACCGCAAAGCAAAGTATCGTCACTGCAACTACGGCGCTGGATACGGCTATGATCATGGGATTTGTAAGTATGTACGAATATCCTGAGCGGATCACATTTCCCCATTCCGGCGTCGGCTCCGATATTCCTACTCCCAGATATCCGAGCATGGTGCAATTGAGCATCGCATCTCCGAAACTCCCCGCAATGTGCACCGCCAGCTGAGGCGCTATATTTCTCAGTACATGATTCAGGATGATGATGTGCGGCTTCACTCCGAGAGCCCTTGCCGCCTCGATATACTCGCAGCTCATCACATCCAGTGTGAGATTTCTTGAAAGGCGCATGACAGGCGGCATCATCGCGATACCAAGCGCATACATGAAATATCCCTTGCCCCATCCGAAGGCCAGCTCCATAACCATGGCGATCAGAAATGTCGGTACAGCGGAAAGTGCATCACACATCCTTGAAAAGAGCATATCCGCCGTGCCCCCGGCATAGCCGGACAGAACTCCCAGCACAGCTCCCAGCATGGATATCAGCACCGCACAGAATGTGATGCGAAAGGTGTTTTTCCCGCCTATCAGCATCCTTGACAGCATATCCCGCCCGAGCCCATCCGTGCCGAACGGATGCTCCGGTGTGATTCCGCTGAACTTTTGCTGTATATCCATGCTGTACGCGTCAACCGCCGGAATATACTCCGATATCATGCACGACACGAATATAAACGCTATAACTGCTGACGCCGCCATCGCCGATTTATTTTCTCTGAATCTCTCCGGGATCATTTATTCATCTCTCTTTCCGGATATGCAGGCTGCGCGCATCCTCGGGCTGATGGCCGCCGCTGTCAGATCCATCGCTATCCCCCAGCCCATCAAGGTCATTGACAGCATCGCCACTCCTGCCAGAAGCACTGCCATATTGCCGCCGATTATGGCATTGATCATAGAGCGCCCCAGCCCCGGAATCGCAAATATGATCTCGACTATCATAGAGCCGCAGAAGCACTGAACGATGGTATTGCTGACGGCTGCGAGCACAGTCGGCGCTGAATTTCTGAGCACATGATGATACAGGATGTCTCTCTCCTTCAGTCCCTTGGAGCGCAGCACCTTTACAAACTGTCTGTTCATAACATCCAGCACGGCACTGCGCGTCATCTTCGTCAGTGTTGCCATGCCGGAGCATGCAAGCACACCTATCGGCAGCAGAAAGCTGTTCCATCCGTCTCTTCCGAACACAGGTACCAGCTTCAGCTTCAGGGCAAATATCAGGATGGCATAGATCGACAGGATAAATGTAGGAATCGCATACAGGATGAACACAAGCGTGCTCAGGATATGGTCTGTCCTGCGGTTTCGATGCACGGCGCATGTCACCCCCATGGGTATCCCTGCCAGCATGGATACTGCAGTTGATGTCAGTGTCAGAAACATCGTAGACACATACCTGTCCCACAGATTCTCCCGAAGCCTTATATCAAATCTCCCATGACTGACTCTCGAGACCATAAGATATGTGACTGCAACGATAAATGCAGTCGAAAGCAGCATCGTCAGGATTCTTTTGCACAAATATTTAACCATAATGCTTTGATTATAGCATCACGGCTATACGGCTCAAGGTCTTTTGTGTTACGCAAATGTTACATTTGCGATTGCGCCGCACGCAATCAGTCCCGCAGAGTCTGCATACCCTGCGGGACTGTCTGATTTTCTGTATTTTATATGACTTTCGGTTCAGCTTTCTGATGCCGGCTTTCACTGGATGTCCGGACCGGCAGCCTGTTTTCCTACTTTCCGGTAAAATAGAAGTCGTCCTTCGGAAGCGCTCCGCCTACCGACGCTGCGTCAGCCTCATAAAGCACATTCAGATAGCCTGACAGCACATTCTTCATATCATCGGATTCTATGCATACTATGTTGCACAGAGGGATGGCCTTTTCGGCTATCGGCTTTGCCGCTATGATCTCCTTTGCCACAACAAGCTCTGCGGTTGCCGCCACGTCCTCTACAGCCTTAGCCGCGCTGCTGCGGTGATCCGCCAGAAAGACCTCCACGGCATCTGCATTTTCATCAAGAAAGTCCCTGCGCACTATAGTGACTCCGGTGACCATGCGGGATCCGTCTGATACGGCATCCCATTCATCCGACAGTGAAAATGCGCTGTGGAGTGACTCGCTCTTTGCCAGAGCCGCCGTTGCAAAGGGCTGCGGAAGCAGGCCTATAAGCGCGGGATCAGCTGAAAGCGCGGATACAACCTCTGCCGCCTCGGATTTGAACTCAAGCTGGGCATTGATACCGTTTTTTTCGAGTACATACTTAAGCGAATATTCCGGAGTGGTGCCCTGTCCTGTCAGCACAACTGTCCTGCCCTCCAGATCCTTTACAGACTTTATGCTCTCATCGCCTGTCACACAGTACAAAACTCCCAGAGTATTGATATCGATCACCTCGACGGCGCCCTCAGTCTTGTTGTAAAGAGTTGCTGCCGCGTTGGCCGGAAGCAAAGCGATGTCAAGATCTGCCGAGATCATCTGTGCCATGAGCTCGCTTGCCTGCGTCGCGATAGTAAACTCATATTCATTGTCCGAGGAATAGTCCTCAGCCATCATTCCTATGATTCCTATCGTCGTAGGTCCCTTCAAGGAGCCGACGCGCACTGCCGCAGCTTTTTCACCGTCATCAGCCGCTGAGGCAGCTGTATCTGCGGATTCTTTCGCGGATTCCTCTGAGGCAGCAGCTGTATCTGCGGATTCTTTTGTGCCTGTCTCTGCGGCTGTAGTTGTCTCTGCGGCTGCCTTATCCGTCGAGGTGCTCTGCGAGCAGCCTGCAAGCGACACCGCAAGAGTCAGCGCCGCCGCTGCCGCAGCAAAGCCTGATAGCTTCATCTTCATAACATTTCTCCCTTCATCACATGATGCCTGACATCATCTTATACAAAGCACGAGTCCTTATCTTTCCGCGGGCATCTTCCATGCATGATGATCCGTATGCAGCAGATGCTCCGACTTCTCCGAAAGCGGCTTGCCCAGATAGTCAGCATATATCGCCTTTATGGACGGATTCTCATGAGAGAATCTGACTGTGTTCTTCTTGTCCTGACTGTAGAGAACCTCCGCTCGGGACTGTGCCAGTGACGCACCGTCATATATCGGCTGTCCGCCGCCTCCCACGCAGCCTCCCGGGCATGCCATGATCTCTACGAAATCATACTCCGCCTCTCCTGAAGCCAGCGCACTCAGAAGCTTATTGGCATTGCCGAGGCCATGCGCCACGGCAACTCTCACCGGAGTTCCCGCCAGATCAAATGTCTTCTCTTTCCATCCGTCCTGGCCTCTGACTGCCGAAAATGCGTCCGGATCTGGATTTTGTCCTGTCGCAAGCGCGTATGCTGTACGAAGCGCCGCTTCCATGACTCCTCCTGTTGCTCCGAATATATTGCCTGCGCCGGAGCCTATGCCGAGCGGCATATCAAGCTCCTCGTCCTTGAGCGCGTGCGGATTGATCTGGGCGGATCTGAGCAGCCGGACAAGCTCGCGTGTAGTGAGTACCGCGTCCACATCAGGTGCTCCGCATGCATCATTCATCACAGGGATGTCTGCCTCATGCTTCTTTGCAAGGCATGGCATGATCGATACGGAATATATCTTTGAGGGATCCACATTCAGCATCTGCGCATAATAGCTCTTTGCCACCGCTCCGAACATCTGCTGAGGCGACTTCGCCGAGGACAGCTGATCTACATACTGCGGCCAGTGAGCCTTGCAATAGCGCACCCATCCCGGACAGCATGATGTGAACATGGGGAAACTGTTCTCCTGTCTGTGTGACAGCTTCTCCAGAAATTCGCTTCCCTCCTCCATGATCGTCAGATCGGCTGTAAAGTCCGTGTCAAATACATAGTCAACGCCGACTCTTCTCAGGCAAGCAGCCAGACGCTTTACCGTCGCTTTGTCCGCACTCATGTTGAAGTATTCACCCCATGCCGTACGGATAGCCGGAGCTATCTGCACCAGAACTATCTTCTCGGGATCTTCTATCGCGTCAAGCACCTTCTCGGTATCATCGCGCTCCTTCAGCGCTCCCACGGGGCAATGAGTGATGCACTGACCGCACAGAGCGCAGTTGGATTCCTCGAGGCTGTAGGCATCAGACACATCAACCGTGACGCGCGAGCCTGTATTGATGATGTCCCATACATTCGAGGCCTGTATCTTGTCACATACCTGAATGCAGCGCATGCATTTGATACATTTGGTATAGTCTCTCTCCAGCGGGAATCCTGTGGCAGACTTTGCATCGGGGATATTCTTCTCAAATGATATATCCTGGATATTCAGATCATTTGCAATTGTCTGCAGCATACAGTTTCCGCTTCTGACGCAGGTGGCGCAATTGCTGTTGTGCTCGGACAATATCAGCTCTACATTCATCCTGCGTGCGCTTCGCGCCTTCTTGCTGTTTGTATGGATGACCATGCCCTCATCTACCGTATTGTTGCAGGCGGTAAACAGACGTTCAAAGCCTTCCACCTCCACGACGCACACCCGGCACGCTCCTATCTCATTGAGCCCCGGCCAGTAGCAAAGCGTCGGAATCATGATCCCGGCCTGTCTTGCGGCATCCAGGATAGTTGTTCTCTCAGGGACCTGTATATCTATTCCGTCAATAGTCACATTTACCATCTCGCCACACGACCTCCTTTGAAGATTCCGTATCCGAAGTGATCACAATGCAGGCATCTGCCGGATTCCTGCATCGCCTCCTCCTCAGTCATACCGCATTCCATCAAGCCAAAATCCTTCACACGCTCCGCTGCCGGGCGCTCCTTCATCTTGACGCGTCCGCAGGGCTTGTGATCATCAAATCTGATTCTCGGAAGCTCTATATCCGACTCTATCTCATGATGGAATCCGAGATATTCATCTATATTGGCTGCAGCGACCTTTCCGGCCGCAATGGCACGTATAACCGTCGCGGGGCCTGTCACGCAGTCGCCTCCGGCAAATATTCCGTTCTTGTCCTTAACGCCGCTTGTATCAAATGCATCTATGCGGCCTCTCTTTACGGGAATGCCGTATTCGCCGAATGCATTGGAATCGATGCCCTGTCCTACGGCAACCAGCACCCTGTCACACGGGATTCTCACAGGTTCCTGACTCGCATTGACCGGAGCAGGACGCCCGGACTCTATCGGGCCTACGATCTGCGGCTGTACCCAGAATGCCGCCACATCGCCGTTTTCATCCTTCTCGATCCGCAGAGGTGCATTCAGCTCCAATATCTCACAGCCGTCCGCGATCGCTCCCTCTACCTCCTCGGGCAGCGCCGTCATGTCTTCCTTTCTTCTTCTGTATGCTACAGTCACACTCTTTGCTCCGAGCCGGATCGCCGAACGGGCTACATCCATGGCTACATTGCCGCCGCCCACAACTACACAGTCAAGGTCCTTGAAGTCCGGCATATTCTCGTCTCCGATGGCACGAAGCATATCAACCGCTGAGATCACACCATTTGCGTCCTCTCCGTCTATGCCGACCTTTCGACCTGTGTGCGCTCCGATAGCCACATATACAGCGTCGTACATAGCGTCAAGATCCTGCATGGATATATCCTCTCCTATGGAGAGCCCGGTCATTGTCTTAAAGCCTGTCTGCTTAAGCACCTCGATCTCCCGATCCAGTATCTCTCTCGGAAGCCTGTAGCTCGGTATACCGTAGCGCAGCATTCCGCCCAATCTGGTACGCTGCTCATACACCGTCACATCGTGACCCATGATCGACAGATAGTAGGCCGCCGTAAGCCCTGACGGGCCTCCGCCTACAACCGCCACCTTCTTGCCTGTAGCCTCCATGATCTTCGGCGCGGCAATCTCACCCTCGTGCTCCACCGCAAACCTCTTGAGCCCGCGGATATTTATCGGATCGTCCACAAGCGTGCGGCGGCATCTGGCCTCACAGGGATGCTCGCAGATCAGACCGCATACTGACGGGAATGGATTGTCCTTGCGGATAAGCTGCACAGCATCCGAGTACCTTCCTTCATGTATGAGTGATATATATCCGGGGATATCAACCTGCGCCGGACATTGATACACGCACGGAACCGGCTGTGTCTGAAGCGCATTGCACCGATGATGAAGTATGTGCTCCTCATAATCGCTGCGAAAGCCCTTAAGCCCCTTGAGAACCATACGCGCAGCCTCGGAGCCTATGGCACAGTCTGCCGATGAATATACCGACTCCGCCAGCGTCTCGATGGTGTCCAGCGTGTCCATCGTCGCTGTCCCGTCGAGCACTGAATCTATCAGCGTTTCAAGCTGTCCCAGACCCACACGGCACGGTATGCATTTGCCGCATGACTGTGAGTGGCTGATATGCAGAAATGTGGCTGCAAGATCAACCGGACACAGCCCCGGCTGCGCAGCCTGTATACGGCGCTCTATATCCTTGTAGAGCTCCTCCACGGTCTGCTGCGCCTGATTCATGGAAATGATTCGAATCCGACTCATGATACTCCCTCCTACTTAGCTTTTGACCACACCCGAAGGATATCCCTCCACATCCCCCCGGAAGTCTCTTGTGTAAAGTTTAGTGTAATCAATGTGCTTTTGCAATAGAATTGCTATTTTTTTAACAATTTTTTGTATTTGCAGCTGCTCAATCTGCGGCATCATCTGTCACTGCATCGTCCGGATGTGTGATCAGGGTCATCTGGGCTGCTTCTGTTCATTAACCGCCCACCCTTGACTGGCTATTATAACCTCAACAACTCCCCCAGGCCTCTGCGCTCCGCGCATGCACACTTGGGGTGTTTTGTGTATAAGGAGATTTTTATGGCAGGCAAGGCCTTCGACATTCGATTTATTGACATAGCCGCCATGGCATGCTACAAGGATATGAGT
>CAVIJY010000066.1:0-7983 GCA_963643215.1 Lachnospiraceae bacterium
ATACGGCAGTGCTGCGCAGATACGGAGTCAAGGATATCATCGAGTACGGCATCGCCTTCTGGGATAAGAGATGTATCGTGAGAGCAAAGAAAGTCTGACAAGGGAGCCACTATAGATTTGCCAGACACTGTCCGGTGGATTTTAAAACAAGTTTGAAAAGTCCGAGGATTTTGAAAGAAATGCGAGACGCATATGAACGCATGCGTGGTGAAATGTATGGAACACGGAGAGTTTAGAGAAAAGAGTATCCGGTATATAATTTTGGCGATGGCGCTGGCCGGTATTATTGTGGGAGCTGTGCGACAGGAGCCGAAGGTCGTGCTGCGCAAGGCGACGAATATCTGCTTTGAGTGCATCGGAATCGGATGAATGAAAAGAGGAATCTTATCATGAAAAAAGAAGCGCGCCGACAAGGCTTTCGCCGGAGGGCGGTACAGATTGTATCGGCGCTTTTACAGAACTGCCGATGGATCGGCTGGGAGAAAAGCCTGATATATACCGGAGCGCTGAAGAATTTCTGCGTTCCGGGCATGAACTGCTACAGCTGCCCGGCGGCGATCGGCGCCTGCCCCATCGGAGCGCTGCAGGCTGTAGTCGGCAGCAAGAAGAAATTCTCGTTTTATGTTCTGGGATACCTGTCACTGATAGGTGTACTGCTGGGGCGCTTTGTCTGCGGATGGCTGTGCGTATTCGGGCTCATTCAGGAACTTCTGTATAAGATTCCGGTTCCGAAGCTTACTGTCCCAAAGCGTCTGGACAGTACACTTCGATGGATGAAATATGGTATCCTGGCGGTCTTTGTACTGCTGCTGCCGGCATTTTTGAAGGTGAACAACGGCTTGTCCTCGGTTCCGTATTTTTGCAAGCTGATCTGTCCTGTTGGGATCCTGGAGGGAGCGATTCCTCTGGCTATTTTGGACGAAGGCGTTCGGGGAATGCTGGGAGCGCTGTTTCAGTGGAAGCTGTTTCTGCTCATTCTGATAGCTGCGCTGTCCATGACGATTCACCGTCCGTTCTGCAAGTATATCTGCCCGCTGGGGGCTTTTTACGGATTGTTCCAGAGAATCAGTTTTCTGAAGCTGAGGGTGGACTCAGATAAATGTACAGGGTGCGGAGCCTGCAGAAGACAGTGTAAAATGAATGTGGATGTGAGACAGAATCCCAACAGTGCCGAGTGTATTCGGTGCGGAGTCTGCGCGAGCACATGTCCCACGGGGGCACTGAGCTTTAATATTACAGGAAACGGAAGGACAGATGGCCTGAGTGGAGATTTGAAGGCCGGAAAGCAGTGAGATATCAACAAAGATATATCGACAAGGAAAGGCAAAAGCGTATATGAAAAAGAAAACGGTTATGAGTGTACTGCTGGCAGCAATACTGGCGGGCACTTTGGCGGCATGCGGCGGTCAGAGCACTCAGAATGCGGAGACAGGCGGCACGCAGGACGGCGCATCCGCGGAGAGCACGGCAGCATCTAAGGAAAGCGCAGCTGCAAAAACAGCAGATTATGCAGATGTTGATGATTCGACGGGATTCGCGATACGGCAGTGGATTGGAAGCTTTGCCGACTGTGCGGGCAGTGAGAATAGCGGCATCGCCCCGTGGTACAGAATGATCGATGCGGAGAAGGGCGTTCGTGTCTGTGAGATAGAGGCAATTGTAGAAGATTATCCGGAGGGGTTCGATCCCAATTCGATCACTTCCTATGAGGAACTGCAGCAGTACAGGTCTTCATATTGGTTTCCGGATGTTATCTTCGCTCTTGATCAGAGCATGACGGAGGAAGAGCTTCGGAAGATACTCGATCCGTATGCGGAGAATACGGATTATACGCTGACGCAGTTTACGACCGAGAGCGGGCGGATCATGTATCAGGCAGAAGCCTTGTCGGCAGAGTCCCCGGAGACCATCTCAAAGTATGCATCGGAAGAGACAAAGGCTCTTCTGGAGGCCATGAAGGCCGACTGGGAGAACCAGCGCCTTCAGCTGGATTATGTGGAATACCAGGCTGCCTCCGGTATCTCGTTCAGGACTGTGGATTATGACGGCAATACCGTGGACAGCTCCGTTTTCCGGAATGCGAAGGTGACGATGGTGAACATCTGGGCGACCACCTGCTCCTTCTGTATTGAGGAAATGCCGGACCTGCAGGAGCTGAATGACGAAATGGAGGATTTGCAGATCCTCACGCTTCTGACGGATGTGCGCAGTCTGGATGACAAAGATGGCGTAGAGGAAGCTCATGATATCATGTCGGCGCAGAAGGTGACGCTGCCGGTTCTTCTGGATACGGATGAGCTGGATGAATGCTTCCCGGTGATCGGTACACCGACCAGCTTCCTTGTGGATCAGAACGGCAATATTCTGGGGCGCCCGAAGGTGGGAAAAGCCAGCAAGGAAAGCTACGCGCAGTGGGTTCAGGATGCGCTGGACCAGATGGAAGAGTAAAGACCGTGTATAATGCAATGCTGTGTGGGTACTTATCCCGAAGCCTCTGCAGAAGTAGTTGGAATGCGTGCTGCTTGTGAATGTGACCCACGATGACATTTTGAAAGGATACAGATTATGAAAATCAGATGCTATAGCGAAAGCGACATACCGGCTATGATACGCATTTGGAACGAGGTGGTTGAGGAGGGCATCGCTTTTCCTCAGCTGGATCTTCTCGATGAAGAGAGCGGCCGCAGATTCTTTGCCGGGCAGACATATTGCGGTGTGGCAGATGACGATGGAGCAGTTGTGGGGCTTTACATTCTCCATCCGAACAATGTCGGCCGCTGCGGGCATATCGCAAATGCAAGCTATGCGGTTGATTCCGCCTGCCGGGGAAAGCACATCGGGGAAATGCTTGTTAAGGATTGCCTTGTCCGGGCGAAAAATGCCGGATTCAGGCTGATGCAGTTCAATGCCGTGGTTGAAAGCAATATTCATGCACGGCATTTATATGAGCGGCTTGGTTTCGTCCTGCTGGGAACTATCCCGAACGGATTTATGATGAAGGACGGAAGCTATCAGAACATCTGCCTGTATTATCATACACTGTGACAGGATCTATCTACGCCAGATACGGCGCAGCGATCCTCTCGAGCTCGCCTGGATATGCTTTCCGCCACTTTGCATAGCAAAGCCCTGTGGATGCAACCTTGAGGCCGAGTTCCACAAGAAAACGCGGAATCTCTGTCTCGAGGATCGCGCCCTGCTCTGCAGCCAGGAGCTCGCTGCCGCGCTTCTCACATCCGTCATAATCAAGCATAAATGCTGATTGTGCCACGCCATTTACCTTCTTGGTATGTCCGCGAAAGCCGATGGCTCCGGTCTGCTGGCTTGCGCAGGAGGACGGGCATCCGGATATACGGATCCTGGGAAGTGCCCCGTCCGGGATGCCGGCGGCGCGTACAGCGTCTACACAGCTTTGCAGAAGCTTCTGTGAATCGCGGACACCTGCCTGACATGTAGAAGATCCGATGCAGGCAACAGAATGCTCGAAAGTTGTCTGAGCCGTTTCGGGTGTAGCTGCGAGCACTTTTCGTGCCTCCGCTGCAGTGAGATTGATGATATATACCGATTCATAGGGAGCTATACGAAGCTCCACATCCTTCATGTCCTTGATCACATCATAGAGAGCAAAGAGCTGCGCATCGGTGAAGACACCTCCTATCGGATGCCACTCCGCGGCCACCAGACCCTTTTGCTTTTGCTGTATGATGCGGGGGCCGTAGATGCGCCCGCAGCCCTTCTTTGTGATCTCGTGATTTTTAAATGCCGGAAGATCCAGCTTCTCTGTCTTAAAGACATGCTCAAGCTTTTCGAGATAAGCATTTCTGTAGTTCTCGGGGCCGCCAAGAGTCTCCTGCATATAGCGGGTTCTGGCTCTGTTTCTCTGCTCATAATTGCCGTAGGCACAGAATGTATCATAGAGTGCCTTGCAGTAGTACAATATCTTTTCGGGCTCTACAGCCTCTGCGCAGAGCACGCCCTTCTTCGGGTTCGGACCTATACCGCCGGCGGTATAAACATCAAAGGTGTGATCTTTTCTGGCAACGAAGCCCATATCGCGGCATGTTACATGAGTTGCATTTTCGCGAGAGGATGAGAAGCCGCACTTATATTTACGAGGCATTCTAGGCATATTGATGAAGTTCATCAGATACTCGCCGGCGGCCTCGGCATAGGGCATCACATCAAAGTATTCGCCCTTTTCCACGCCTGTAAGGGGAGAGCACATGATATTTCTGGGATTGTCTCCGCCTGCGCCCATGGTCACTATGCCTGCGTCAAGCGCGCTTTCCACGATCTCCCAGAGCGCGCTCGGTTCAGCAATATCATGGAGCTGAATGGACTGACATGTGGTCAGATGCGCACGCCTGATACCGTATTTTTTCATTGTGTTGACGACATATGCCAGCTTGTCCATGGTGAGACGGCCGGCTGTCATACGAAGTCTTATCATACTCAGCCCGTCTTCTTTCTGAGCATAGCTTCCGAACAGCCCGGAGGTTCCCTTATATTGGCCTCTGGGGCATTCCCCGGAATAGAAGCTTTTTACTGCTTTCTCAAATTCAGGTATTCTGGCTTTCCAGCTCTGCGGGTCGATTCCGTACATAAGATTGCCTTTCATGGTTTGATTGATGCAGCATTTTCAGTATGCTGCACGAACATATAATATTGCGAAGTGCGGGTATCATCAAGAGGATTTGACACGATAAAAGCATTGGAGTAGAGTCATTTCGCTCTGCGGATGATTTGATTTTTAGGCGGAATGGTATATTATATGTACTCATAGCGTCAGGATCACTGAAGTGTACGGCTTGACTGCAGTATACGCAGCGATCCGCACCGCGATATAGAAGCTGTAAAGGAGACGGGCAATATGAGCGAGATTTCAAGAGATGAAGCACTGGCATTATTGAAAAAATATAACAAGGATCCCTTTCATATCCAGCATGCGCTGACTGTAGAGGCTGTCATGAGATGGTATGCAAAGGAGCTTGGATACGGAGATGATACTGAGCATTGGGGCATCGTAGGTCTGCTGCATGATATTGATTTTGAGCTGTATCCGCAGGAGCATTGTCTTAAGGCTCCGGAGCTTTTGAGAGAAGCCGGAGTGTCAGAGGATATCATCCACGGCGTAGTATCACACGGATACGGGATCACTGTAGGATGTGGGACCACGCTGGCGGTTGAACCGGAGCATGAGATGGAGAAGGTGCTGTTTGCGGCAGACGAGCTGACAGGTCTGATCTGGGCGGCGGCGCTGATGCGCCCGTCCAGAAGCACGAAGGATATGGAGCTGAAGTCTCTGAAGAAAAAGTACAAGAGCCACGGCTTTGCCGCAGGCTGCTCGAGAGAGGTGATCCAGAGAGGCGCGGATCAGCTCGGCTGGGAGCTGGACAAGCTCATGGAGATGACACTGCGGGCGATGCAGGAGTCAGAGGATCTGATCAATGAAGAGCTTGCTCAATAATATAAAGTAATCTGTAAAGATAAGGAACAATCGGCTATGACGGCGGCGAATCGGGTTGACATATGAGATACAGAAGCAATAAAAAGGGCGAGCCGATCTCAGTGCTGGGATTCGGATGCATGAGATTCACCCAAAGCGGCGGAAGGATCGATCTGGACAAGGCTCAAAGTGAGATCATGGCGGCCTATGACAGAGGCGTAAACTACTACGATACAGCATACATATATCCCGGGAGCGAGGCGGCGCTCGGGACTGTATTGGAACGCTGCGGCATAAGGGAGAGGGTCATCATAGCGACAAAGCTTCCGCAATATCTTGTCTCAAGCCGCGCAGCCGCAGACAGATATTTTGAAGAGGAGAAGAAACGGCTTCGTACGGACTATATCGACAATTATCTGATGCATCATCTGACAGCCATGAGTCAGTGGGAGAAGCTGCAGGCCATGGGAATCGAGGACTGGATCAGATCGAAGAAGGAGTCCGGAGAGATCAGAAATATCGGCTTCTCCTATCATGGCAATACGGAGGATTTCAAAAGACTGGCGGATGCCTTTGACTGGGATTTCTGTCAGATACAATACAACTATATGGATGAGCATACCCAGGCCGGGCGCGAGGGACTGGAGTATGCGGCTTCAAAGGGCATGCCAGTGATCATCATGGAGCCGCTTCGCGGCGGAAAGCTCGTGAATCTGCTTCCGCCGAAGGCAAAGGCTCTGATAGAATCCCGGCCGGGAGGCCGAAGCGCCGCATGGTACGGCCTGAACTGGCTGTGGGATCAGCCCGGCGTCACCTGTGTTCTGTCTGGGATGAATTCGGTCGAGATGGTCATGGACAATTGCGACGCTGCAGATAAGGCCGAGATAGGAAGTCTCACGGACGAGGATCTGGCTGTCATAGAGAAGATCAAGGGATATATAGCGGAATCAGAACTGGTCGGATGCACGGGCTGCGGATACTGTATGCCGTGCCCGAAGGGAGTTGACATACCGGCTCTCTTCAGGTGCTACAACGAGACCGGGATCTCAAAGGTGTCCGATGCGCGCCATGAGTATGCGCAGACGGTAGGCCTGAGGCAGGTGCCTGCATTTGCCACACAGTGTATAGGCTGCGGGAAGTGCGAGAAGCATTGCCCGCAGAGTATACAGATACGCAGGATGCTAAGGGAGGCTGACCGGACAGTGCGCCCCTGGTACTACAGGGCAGCACTTGCGGTCATACGAAAATACATGAAGCTGGGATGAGAAGCATATGAAGGCATTGATAGCGATGAGCGGCGGCGTTGATTCAAGCGTCGCAGCTCTTTTGATGAAGGAGCGAGGATATGAGTGCATAGGCTGCACCATGAAGCTGTATGACAATGAGGATGCCGGGATAGACCGCGGACATACCTGCTGCTCTCTTGATGATATTGAGGATGCGAGAAGTGTGGCAAGAACGCTGGGCATGCCTCATTATGTGTTTAACTTTAAGGATGACTTTCGGGAGAAGGTCATCGACAGATTCATCCGCTGCTATGAGTGTGCGATGACACCGAATCCCTGCATCGACTGCAACAGATATATCAAGTTTGACAGGCTCTATCAGCGCGCGAGGGAGCTGGGATGCGACTGCATAGTGACGGGGCACTATGCAAGAGTGGAGCTAGAGGGCGGAAAATGGGTGCTGAAAAAGGGAATAGATGAAACCAAGGATCAGAGCTATGTGCTCTACAATATGAACCAGGATCTTCTGGCGCATCTGGTGCTTCCGCTCGGGGGCATGAGAAAGACCGAGATAAGGGAGATAGCCGAAAGGCACGGATTGGTCAATGCCTCAAAGCCCGACAGTCAGGATATATGCTTTGTTCCGGACGGCGACTATGCCAGAGTGATCGAGCTTCACACGGGAAGGACATATGAGCCGGGGAACTTCGTATCGACGGACGGGAAGGTTCTGGGCAGACATAAAGGAATCATCCGCTATACCATAGGGCAGCGCAGAGGCCTCGGGATAGCAGCAGATCAGCCGCTTTATGTATGCCGGATAGATACAGAGAAAAATGAGGTGGTGCTCGGGCAGCTGCAGGATCTGCTTTCCTGTGAGGCGGCAGCCGCGGATATGAACTGGATATCCGGGGAGATGCCGTCTGCGGAGCTGAGATGCTGTGTAAAGACGAGATATCGTCAGAAGGAGCAGCCCGCAGTCGTGAAAGCATCAGAAGACGGAAGCATAAGAATCGTATTTGATCAGCCGCAGAGAGCCATAACTCCGGGACAGGCAGCGGTGCTGTATGACGGAGACAGAGTTCTGGGCGGAGGAACGATAGTTTTGGCTTGACAAAGGCGTATGTGTTTCATATAATTATCAAGCGTTTTGAGTGCGACGCAGGCAGAGGTATCGAAGCGGTCATAACGAGGCGGTCTTGAAAACCGTTTGTCCGTAAGGGCACATGGGTTCGAATCCCATCCTCTGCGTTTTGTTTTTTGCAAAGCCTAAAGCTTGGAGGGCTACAAGCAGAAGTACCCAAGTGGTCG
>CAVIJY010000067.1:0-7908 GCA_963643215.1 Lachnospiraceae bacterium
GTGGAGTACGACCTTGCCAAGGTCGGGGTCGCGGGTTCGAGTCCCGTCTGTCGCTCGAGATAAAAGAGAGGAGAGGCTGATGCCTCTCCTCTTATGTTGTTAAATGTATTTTTAAAAGTCTATTCCATGCTGCTTTAAAACCAAATGTATTTCATCTTCTGTCGGCATGACCTTCAGAGCGCCTCTTCTGGTGGTAATGATGGATGCTCCCGCGTTGGCGAACATCAGCATTTTCTCCAGAATATCACAGGACAGATCAGAGATGCCGAAGCGAAGAACATGATGGAGTATGCATCCCATGAAGGTATCGCCTGCTCCTGAGGTTTCGATGGTGTCATTGCGTGTAAACGCAGGTGCTTCCACCATCACATCATGATAATATGCCCGGCTGCCTGATGCTCCCATCGTGACAAAGATAAGAGGAAGCTCAAATCTGTCCCGGAGATACCTGACTCCCTCATCATAGTCGTCGGTGCCTGACAGAAATTCCAGCTCATTGTCGGATATTTTCAGAATATCGCATTGGGTCAAGCCATATTCTATCTCGCGGCGCGCATCGTCGAGAGAATCCCACAGGCTTTCTCTCAAATTGGGATCAAATGAAAGGAGTGCACCGCTATCCCTTGCGACCTGCAATGCATGGCGCGTTGCCTCGCGCACTCCGGGATGAGTAGAGGACAGAGTGCCGAAGTGAAATATGCTGCTGTTTCTGATGTATTCGCCGGATATTTCATCCTTTCGGAGCATCATGTCTGCGCCGGGATTGCGATAAAAGCTGAATGAGCGGTCACCTCCGGGCATGGTATGTACAAATGCAAGAGTGGTGTGCACAAGGGGGTCAAATACAAGACCTGTAGTATCGGTGCCGCTTTGACTTACTGTATCGGCCAGCATATGTCCGAATGCGTCGTCGCCAACCTTGCCTATGAAGGCTGTTTTTCTGCCGAGATTATTAAGCATAGCCAGTACATTGCAGGGAGCGCCGCCGGGGTTTACCTCAAGAATCGGATTTCCCTGATTGCTCAGTCCGTTTTCCGTGAAATCAATCAACAGCTCGCCGAGAGCAGTTACATCAAATCGCTTCATCATACACCTCCGGATGCGCGTGATTAAGGCATGTCTTTCGCCGCCGGCATATATGAGTATCACGGCAGCTGCTGACAAACACACATATTCTATTTTCAAGCATATAAAAAGGCAAGCAGTTAAGACATAGATGGCAGAGGTGCGGAGGTAAAAACGGGCGCGGTGCAATGAATGTCACCCGGCTGCACGGACTGTTTCGCGCTCTGTGCTCTGACACTGCAATAAAAAATTGTATTTGACACACCCGGATCTCTGTGCTATCATGCGGGAAACCGTTGAGGAAGAGGAGTAAGCCTTATCCCTTCTCCTACAGAGAGTCGCGGGCGGTGGGATCGCGGCGGAGGATATAAGACCGAATGGACTTCTGAGGGCGAGCAGAAACGGACGGGTAGTGCGTGCGGCATGTGATGTCAGAATACTGACGTGCAGTCTGAGATGAGCGGTCAGCTCACTGATGCAGAGCATGATGCCGAAGAGGAACGCAGTACAGCCGGAGTATGGGAGACGGAGAGAGCACTCCGTGATCAATGGCAGGCATATGATAGTATGCACAGAGAGGGTACGATGTACCAAGCCGGGTGGCACCGCAGGAAGATGAATATCCTGCCCCAGCATAACGAAGGTTATGCCGGGGCATTTTTATTGCAGAAAACCTCATATTTGCAATGAAAATTGGCAGATGAGCCATAATCCCGACATAGCACGAGCATACTTGCGGGTCATGTTATAAAGAGGTGATCTGCGGAACACGAATGCAGTCCTGAAATGGGCACATGGCAAAGCACGAAGCTCGGGCAGCACCGACAACTGCCGTGCAGATACCGGGCATATCGCGCCACACATCAGTCGGCTGCTTTTACGGCGGCAGAACAGGGAGAAAACTATGAGAAAACTTACAGCAGTAATGACAGCATTGGCAATGACATTGAGCCTGGCGGCTTGCGGACAGACATCGTCTACGGGTACAACAGGCACGGCAGCAGATACGACCGCAGCAGCACAGGCAGACGCATCTCAGCCGGAGTCATCAAATGACACTGCGTCACAGACAGATTCAGCGGGGCAGACCTACAAGATCGGAATCTGCAACTATGTGGACGACGCATCTTTAAATCAAATAGTGGACAATATACAAACGCAGCTCGCAGCTATCGAGGCTGACAAGGGTGTGAAATTCGAGATATCCTATGACAACTGCAATGCGGATGCCAATGTTCTGAGTCAGATAGTATCGAACTTCATCGCAGACGGAGTAGATCTGATGATCGGCGTGGCTACGCCTGTGGCGATGACGATGCAGAGCGCAACGGAGGATAACAAGATTCCGGTGGTCTTTGCGGCGGTATCTGATCCCGAGAGCGTAGGACTGGTAGAGTCCAATGATGCGCCCGGAGCCAATATCACAGGTACATCAGACTATCTCGACGCAGCGGCGGTCATGAACCTGATTCTCGCACAGAACCCGGATGCCGGAACCATAGGCCTGCTCTACGATCTCGGACAGGATTCATCCACATCGGCGATAGCAAGAGCGAAGGCATACTGTGATGAGAAGGGACTGACATATAAGGAATACACAGGTACTACTGTTGACGAGATCTCGCTGGCGGCTGACGCGGCTATCGCAGATGGTGTAGACGCTATATTTACCCCGCAGGACAATACGGTCATGACAGCGGAGCTCTCCATATATGAGAAGCTGGCGCAGGCAGGCATACCGCACTATACCGGCGCTGATTCATTCGCACTCAACGGCGCATTCCTCGGATATGGCGTAGATTATGCAAATCTTGGAACAGAGACAGCAGATATGGCGGCGGAGATACTCCTTGAGGGCAAGGATCCCGCGACGGTAGCAGTCAGAACATTTGACAACGGTACAGCTACGGTCAATACACAGATATGTGAGGAGCTTGGCTACAAGTTTGAGGACATAGAGGCGGCATTTGCCCCCTACTGCACTAAGGTACAGGGCATTGAGACGGCTGAGGAATTTGGAAAATAATCCGGAGTATACTTTATGAATCTATCTGCAATCATGGGACTGCTTCAGACGGCGGCGGAGCTGGGACTGCTCAGCTCGCTGACCGTGCTGGCACTGTTCCTAAGCTATACGATGCTGAATGTCTGTGATCTTTCCACTGACGGCTGCTATACACTCGGCGCAGTGACCGGTGCAGTTGTAGCAATGGCGGGGCACCCGTATCTGGCGATACCTGCTGCCATGGGCGCAGGCATGCTGTCCGGATTTGTCACCGCATTTCTCCAGACTAAGATGGGGATCAATAGTCTGCTCTCCGGCATTATCGTGAATACCGGGCTGTACTCTGTCAATATCGCGCTGATGGGCAATACCGCTCTGCTGAATATGAACAAGACGCAGACGGTCTTTACTTCCGCGAAGGAGCTGCTGAACGGTACACTGCTCTCAGGGCAGTACAAGCTGGCGGTGGCGGTGATCGCGGTGGCTCTGGTCATTGCTGCAGAAACAGTATTTTTGCGAACAAGACTGGGGCTGGCGATTCGCGCAACCGGAGACAACCCGGATATGGTGCGTGCATCATCGATCAATCCGGCTGTCATGACGGTGATAGGCCTGTGCATCGCCAATGCATTTACGGCGCTGTCAGGATGTCTGATGGCACAGTCCCAGAAGTCGGTCAATATCGACATAGGCTCCGGCATCGTCACCGTGGCGCTGGCGTCACTTCTGATAGGCAATGCCTTCATGGGCAGAGGCGGCATAGCACGGAGAGCGACAGGAGCAGTGCTGGGCTCGGTTATATTCAGGATAGTCTACATGATTGCGCTTCGATGCAATATGCCGGCTTTCATGCTCAAGCTTGTATCATCCGTGATAGTCATCATCGCGATATCCGGCCCCTATCTCAAGGAACAGCTTCCGATGATCAGACGCAGAACAGGGTACGGTGGTTGCGGCAGAGCAGCAGATAGAACAGCAGACAAAGCAGCTGACAGGCTGAATGGCGTAAGAGCTGGCGGTGCAGAGCCATGCGCTGCACCGAATCACGCGGATACTACAGGATCGATACAGACGAATCGGGGAGAGGGGGAACGAGATGCTTGAGATAAGAAATATCACCAAGACCTTCAATCCCGGCACGGTCAATGCCAAGACCGCGCTTGATGACCTGTCGCTTTTTGTAAAGGACGCGGACTTTATCACGATCATAGGAGCCAACGGTGCGGGTAAGTCTACGATGCTGGCCGCTATAGGAGGAGACTTCTATACGGATGCCGGAAGCATAGAGCTGGACGGCACGGATATCACGCTGATGCCGCCGTACAAACGATCCCACGAGATAGGACGGCTCTTTCAGGATCCGATGAGAGGCACAGCTCCGGGCATGAGTATAGAGGAAAATCTGGCGCTGGCTGCGGGATACGGAGGATGGCTCGGAGGAATCACGGGCAGAGACAGAGAGATGTTTCGTGAGAGGCTTGCGACGCTGGATATGGGACTCGAGGACAGACTCAGACAGCCGGTCGGGCTGCTCTCGGGCGGGCAGCGGCAGGCACTGACTCTGATGATGGCGACCATCAATCCGCCCAAGCTCCTTCTGCTGGATGAGCATACGGCGGCTCTCGATCCGGGTGCGGCTGAAAAGGTGCTGCAGCTCACGCGGGAGATAGTAGATAAAGAACATCTGACATGCATGATGGTGACGCACAATATGCAGTCGGCGCTGGATCTCGGCAATCGCACCATCATGATGGACAGAGGCCGGGTGATACTGGATGTATCAGGTGAGGAGCGTGCACATCTGACGGTTGATGATCTGATAGAGATGTTCCGGGAGCACTCCGGACGCGCGCTGAACAGCGACAGGATGCTGCTGGAGTGATGTTCGGGCAAGTCAGAGAGGACGACGATCGCGATATCGAGCTTTCCGGCTTGACAACAAACTTGACCTCGTCTACGCTACATAGTTGTAGTACGAAGGCGGCGAAGTACCGAGTTATCTGAACGCCGCAGGAAAGGAGACTTACTATGAACAGCATTGCAGACATCATCATCTACAACGGTAGTGTATTTACAGTCAATAAAAATGACGATATGGCAGAGGCAGTTGCCATCTGCGGCAACAAGATTCTGGCTGTAGGAAAAAATGACGACATAATGGCACTAAAGGGGTCGGACACAAAGCTCATCGATGCCAAGGGAGCCAGCGTGGCTCCGGGCTTCATCGATGCCCATTATCATGTCATACCTTACGGACAGCTGAGTTCAGGCATCATCAATGTGGCATATCCCGCGGTTAAGTCCATAGCAGAGATACAGGAGCTGATCCGTAAGGCTGCTGCGGACAAGAAGCCGGGCGAGTGGATCAAGCTCAACGGCTATGACCACAACAAGCTCGCAGAGAAGCGGCATCCTACCAAGGAGGATCTTGATGCAGTTGCTCCCGAGAATCCTGTTCAGCTGACTCGCTGCTGCTCACATATGGGCGTATATAACAGCAAGGGGCTCGAGGCCGTTCAGATCGGTGACGGCTCAGGCTTCAAGCCGGACGAGGTCGTAAAGAATCCCGACGGCTCGCTCCACGGGCTGCTGAAGGAAACCGCACATATGGTGGCAAGCAAGAAGGTCACATTTACCAAGAGGGAACTTACTCAGGCGCTTATAGACGCCGACCGGATCAATGCATCCTATGGCGTCACATCTGTTCACGATGCCGGCTCCTGGGGCCCCGACAGCATGAGCGCAATGCAGGATGCCTGCGATAACGGTCTTATAAACACCCGTATCTATACGATGATCTTTGACGGCTTCGGCAAGGAATCCAGCAGAAACTATGTTGAGCACTATCTCGCTACCGGCCTTCATACAGGCTGCGGCAATGAGCATTTCCGTATAGGACCTGCCAAGATCATGCTGGACGGAGGCTCCAGCGGTCCTTCATGCGCAGTCATTGACGGATATACCCACGATCCGGGCAATCACGGCATACAGGTATGGGAGCAGGAAGAGGCAGACGAGTTTATCGAAAAGGTACACAAGGCGGGCTGGCAGATGACGGCACATGCCGTGGGTGACAAGGCGGTGACCGTCATGGTCAATGCGATCGAGAAGGCTATGAAGGCCTATCCGCGCGAGAACTGCAGACATCGCATCGAGCACTGCGGACTTACGAATCCCGAACTTGTAAAGCGCATGCACGAGCTCGGCATCGTACCGATAGCGAACCCTTCATTTATTCCGCTCAACGGCAGCGACTATAAGCGCTATTACGGAGACCGGGTCAATATGATGTTCCCGCTGAAAAGCTTTTTGGATGGCGGCGTTATAGCAGCTGTCGGGTCAGACTCACCTGTCACGGATCCCAATCCCATGAGGACTTTCGATGGTGCACTCAACCGACGTGATGTAAAGACAGGCGAGGATGTCGGCATCTGCCAGAGAGTAGGTGTTAAGGACATTGTCAGGATGCTGACCTATAATGGCGCTTATGCCAGCTTCGAGGAGAATATCAAGGGAAGCATCGAGCCGGGCAAGCTGGCGGATGTCGTCATACTCTCCGATGATCTGCTGACATATGACACAAGCAAGGTTATGGACATTACTGTAAGATACACACTGATAGACGGTAAGGTTGTATATCAGGCGTGACCGTGAGGCAAAACATTTGCCATATCTCTATGACACCTCACAGCCGCATATATAGTGCATCAATATGTCCTCAACCTGCCCTGTATTTGAGACGGAACCAAACAGGAGGGGCTTATGATAATCGGTAAATCGAAAAAGAACATGAGTCGTCTCATCGACGAAAGGAGCGACAAGGCCTTAAGGTATGCTGTCTCACGGATCAGGGCTTCTGCCGTGGCGCCTTCCGTCAGCGGTCTGTATCTGTACGGGAGCTGCGCACGGAACGAGCAGAGATATGCAAGCGATGTGGATCTGTTTCTGGAGCTTAAGCCGGATACGGATATGGAAACGCTAAGAGACGAGCTCATGAAACTGAAGGGAGAGGTATCATCGACTGAGCCGGAGATGCCCGATGTTGAACTGAAGATAGTTGTGGGAGATGGCTGGAGGAGCAGCGATATGCTCTTCTACAGGAATGTAGCGACGGACGGGATCAATATATGGGAAAAGGAATGACGACATATCTCGACTTTGCTGAAAATGACTATATGTTCTTTAAGTCGGCGTACGACGCAGGTAACAAAGGTGGTGCGCTGACATCTCTGGGGCAAAGCATATGTGAGAGATATCTCAAGCATATCATCTCGGAGTACGCACATCCGGAGACGCAGCAGGAGCATATGGACAAGGAAAGCGTGCTGAAAACACACAGTCTGCGCAGACTGCTGAAATACTGTGAGAGCACGATGGAGCTTGACATTCCGGATGAGGCAGAGTCTGCGATGGAACGTATAGACGGCTTCTATTTTTCTACGCGCTATCCGGGAGATGACAGCTTTATACCGACATCCAGAGATGTTGATAAGGCTTGTGCCGCGGTGGAGAGTGCAAGAGCGTTCGCACTTGACATATGTAGGCTGATGGAGCCGGGCGAGCAGATATAGAGAAATGAACATGTGAATAAGCAATTGATACGGCGGCTGATCGAAAAGACAGCCGCTTTTTATTGACTGCGGATATGCTTACGGCATGTACGGGCAAGACGGAGCTGATGCAGGCAGGGAGCAGGGCAGGACGATGAGTCACGCGTCAACCCGAAAGCCCCTCCACGGATATCTGCCAGTTCTGGCGGAGAAGTTTTTTAGCCAGCTCCGTGTCATGCGCCGCGAGCGCGTCTATGATATGACCGTGCGCCTCGTAGCTGCGCGTGG
>CAVIJY010000068.1:0-7837 GCA_963643215.1 Lachnospiraceae bacterium
AAAGTGGGATTGCCATCGCTCAACGGATAAAAGCTACCCTGGGGATAACAGGCTGATCACTCCCAAGAGTTCACATCGACGGAGTGGTTTGGCACCTCGATGTCGGCTCATCGCATCCTGGGGCTGAAGTCGGTCCCAAGGGTTGGGCTGTTCGCCCATTAAAGCGGTACGCGAGCTGGGTTCAGAACGTCGTGAGACAGTTCGGTCCCTATCCGGCGTGGGCGTAGGATATTTGAGAGGAGCTGTCCTTAGTACGAGAGGACCGGGATGGACTGACCTCTGGTGTACCGGTTGGCGATCAACGCCATGGCCGGGTAGCCATGTCGGGACGGGATAAACGCTGAAGGCATCTAAGCGTGAAGCCCCCCTCGAGATGAGATATCTCATTCGCAAGAAGTAAGACCCCTTGAAGACTACAAGGTAGATAGGGCAGGAGTGTAAGTGCTGAGAGGCATTCAGCTGACTGTCACTAATAGGTCGAGGGTTTAACCAAGAGGTAGGATGTAAGAGATTGATGTGTGTAGTTTTTGAGGTACGATGAGCACCGAGTTCTTCTGTCACGAGCGATAGCGAAGTGAGAGAAGTTTAGGAGGTGCCATGCGATAGCTGTCCACGATTGACGAGCACAAAGTGCGAAGTCAGAGTGGAAACAGCGAACCGCGTTCGACTGTCACGAATGTAGTGAGTGAGAGCAGTTTACGAGTACCCATGCGATAGCAGCCCGCGATTGGCAAGCGCTAAGCGCGCAGACAGAGCGGCTAGCTGCGAACCGCCAAGGCGCGATGAGAACCGTGTTCGACTGTCACGGGCGGTGGAGAAGTTTAAATGTATATATGCGACAGTGGCTCAGTTGGTGGAGTACGACCTTGCCAAGGTCGGGGTCGCGGGTTCGAGTCCCGTCTGTCGCTCGAGATGAAAGGGAGGAGAGGCGATGCCTTTCCTCTCTTATTTCTTGCCTTTTTTAGGCGGATGAATTACAATATTTCGCGGACTGTCACTTAGGGCCATCGCCAAGCGGTAAGGCAAAGGACTTTGACTCCTTTATGCGTGGGTTCAAATCCCGCTGGCCCTGTTGAGCTCTTTCATCCGTCTCATGACGGATGAAATGCTTTGAGGGGATTTTGAGGGTATATTTTTAAGACAGGAGGATAGAATCATGGCACAGTATACTTACACAACCAAGGGAGTTTGCGCCAGACAGATCGATTTTGAGATTGATGACGAACAAAAACTCAAAAATATCGTATTTCACGGAGGGTGCGACGGCAACCTCAGAGCTATATCAAAGCTCTGCGAGGGAAAGTCTGCCAAAGAGATTTCGGGCATTCTGATCGGCAATGACTGCCGCGGCAAGGGCACATCGTGCGGAGACCAGTTCGCGAAGGCAATCAACCAGGCTTTGGAGGATTGCGGGAAATGACATTTGAGGAGACAGCTGCACACAGCGGAAAGAAAATTCACAGAGGCTGGATAGTTCTGATCGTAACAGCTTTGTTCTATGCGACACTGAGTGGCTTGATGATTAACTGCATAGGCATCATCTTCGCCGGAATAATTGCGGATAAAGGATTTAAAGCATCAGAACTGTCGATATATTACTCTGTGAGATCTGTTTTTTCAGTATTTGCCGTGCGGCCGTTGATCAATATGTTTGACAACTCAAAACATGCGAATGTATACATGGCGGTCACGGGAGTGATCGCCATGCTTGCTTTTGCACTTATGCCGCTCTATACAAGGGTGTGGCATTGGTATATTTCCTCATTGATGGTAAGTATATCGGCGGCGAGCATGGCGTATGTTGTGGCTGTAGTTATCAACAACTGGTTTAAGAAGAATCAGGGCATGATCACCGGGTTTACATTTATGGGATCGGGCATATCGGCGGCACTGTTCGGCCCGATTTGCTCAGGCATCATAGAAAAACATGGATGGCAGATGGCATGCTATACGGTCGCGGGGATCAGCGTAGTAACATGGATTCTTCCGTGCCTTTTCTTCATGGTGCGTTCCCCGGAGGATATCGGAGAGCTGCCGTACGGAACCGAAAGCAATGGGGCCGAAAAGAAGGAGCAGAAGGAAGCAAGGCATCAATCAGTTTTGCCGGAAAATGCGTGGCCGATGCTGGCACTTGGCATCGCGCTTCCGAGCGCTGTGGCCATGATCAGCAATCAGCTTCCGACATTCGCGACAAGTACAGGTCTGTCGCTTTCGGTAGGCGCGGCTATAACCAGCTTCAGCATGATCGGGAATATGGCTTTTAAACCGGTTCTTGGGATGGCCTCTGATAAAATAGGAGCGCTGAACGCAACAAGGGTTCTCATGAGCATTGCAGGAGTAGGCATCCTCTGCATCATGTGTGCTCAGCACAGCCCGTATATTATATATGCGGGTGCTGTTTTTTACGGAGCAATATTTGCCTGCGTAGTTACAGCTCCTTCACTTATATGCAAAGAGGTATACGGAGACGAGCTCTACAAGGGCAGGCTCAGCCGTACGCAGCCGATATGTACGGCGATAAGCGCCGTTACATCATTCGGCTATCCGGAACTTTATGAGATCATGGGAACCTGGACGCCTGTATTCGGAATTTGCGCATTCCTGTGCTTGCTTACTGTTGCGGCCCTTACCGTAGCAGACATCAGATGGAAAAAGAATGCTGCCGTGTAAGTGCTGCATATGAAAGAAGCAACGGCGGGAGAACCCATCGATAGGGAGAGACTGACGGACAGTACAAATGATGATAAAGCAAATGATAAAGAAAATGATAATAAGCATTTAATGATTCAGCTGTGAGGGAGCTATCTATGAAGGAAACTGGTGCGAAAAAATCTTCCATGAAGGCCTGGGGTGCCCTGGCTGCGGCATCTCTGGTCTATGCCTGCGCGAACGGCGTGATGGCCAATTGCCTTGGAGTTGTCTTTGCCGCGATCATAGGCGATATGGGATTTAAGGCATCACAGATGTCACTGTTTCATTCCATCCGTTCCGTGATGATGTCACTGGCGGTAGGCAGCATGGGCGGCGTGTTCATGAAATGCAAGAATCCGAAGGCATATATGGTGGCGACCGGATTGGCAACCAGCGCAGCATTTGCGGCCATGAGCTTTTATAACGCCATCTGGCAGTGGTATATCTCTGCGATAATTTCCGGAATATGCATGAGTACAATCAGCATCATGGTGCCGGTTGTCATAAACAACTGGTTCAAAGTGAAGCAGGGAACACTGATGGGGATCGCCTTCATGGGGTCGGGGGTTACCGGAGCGCTGCTCAGTCCGATATTCTCCGGCATTATAGAAACAAGCGGATGGCGCAGCACGTGTCTGATCATCGGAGCGTTCGGGATACTGCTCTGGGTGCTGCCGTGTCTGCTGCTGTTCGGAAGGGATCCGAAGGAGACCGGGGATATCGCATATGGAGAGACTGAAAGCACGCAGGGCGATGTATCAGACGGGAAGGCCGACGCTGCAAAGACGGCGGGCGGAAACGATAAGGGTGAAGCAGACTCCTGCGATTCCGATTCCCGGACAGCCGGGAGCGGCATACCTGCAAGCGTCTTTTTCATGCTTGTTATCGCAGTGGCTCCGGTGACAACACTGATAAGCATGATCAACCAGCTTGCTACATTTGCTACAACTCTGGGCTATGAGCTGTCGGTGGGGGCTATGATCACCAGCTGCTCGATGATAGGAAATCTGGGCGGGAAGCTTATCTCGGGAGCGATGGCGGACAAGTTTGGCGCACTGAAAATGCTGTCTGCATTTTCGGCTCTTGTCGGACTTGGATTGGTTATGATCCTGATGGGAGCGGCCAGCCCGGCGCTGCTTTGCGCAGGCGCTCTGTTTCTGGGAGGATCATTTTCGGTGGGTGCGCCCGGGTCCGCTCTGATTTTCAAAGAAATATACGGTGAGGAGTATGCAGATAAGCTGAAGAGCTATACATTCATATCCGGAATCGTGGGCACGGCGACAGGCTTCCTGTTTCCGCTGGTATATGATATAACCGGAAGCTGGAAACCGGTGTTTGTGTACGGCATAGCGGTATGTGCTGTATCCGTAGGAATCTATGCCCGTATCAAAAGACATATCAAGCCCGCAGTCTAAGCTGACAGAACGGGACAAAATGCTGCCGGAGTATGTGCGAATCTCACATGTTCACACTAGCTCGGGTGTATCTGCAAAAGCCCAAAAATTTCGTGAAAAACGCTTGCCTTAGGCAGCGTTTTTTGTTATATTGGTCAGGCTGTGACACGATAGCGATGAAGCGTGAGGTTGCCGTATATATAAATCGTACATTATATATGCGGGTTTTCCGTGGAGCGAATGTCATGTTATAGATTATGGCGACAAGTCACTGTACTAACAGCACCTTCGGCAGAAGGGAAAACTTTGCGGGTGGAATCGTAAGGACACACGCGAAGAAGTGTACAGTCACCGCTTGTCGTACTTACTTAAAAAGTGCGAATAGGAGGCGACTTTTTTTATGGCAACTCAGGTAATGAGAATCACACTGAAGGCTTATGATCATAAGCTCGTAGACCAGTCGGCACAGAAGATCGTGGAAACCATCAAGAGAACGGGAGCCAAGGTATCAGGTCCGGTTCCGCTTCCGACCAAGAAGGAAGTGATCACCATCATCCGTGCCGTACACAAGTACAAGGACTCTCGTGAGCAGTTCGAGCAGAGAACGCACAAGAGACTGATCGATGTCGTAACACCTACAGACAAGACAGTTGAGGCTCTTTCGCGTCTCGAGATGCCCGCAGGAGTTCATGTAGATATCAAGATGAAAGCAAAATAACTTCCTACTAGAATGAACGGGACAAGGTCAAGCACCGACAGGTAAGCAACTTTGAGGTACGAACCAAAGTTAAGAAAAGACCAAAGCCCGGTCCGCTGTAGGCAAAGAAGGGAGAACAGATGAAGAAAGCGATACTTGCAACAAAAGTGGGTATGACTCAGATCTTCAATGAAGAAGGACAGCTCATTCCCGTAACCGTTCTTCAGGCAGGCCCGTGCGTGGTAACGCAGGTCAAGACGAAGGAAAATGACGGTTATGAGTCAGTAAAGGTAGCATACGGAGAGATAAGAGCAAAACTGCTCAGCAAGCCCGTAGCAGGACAGCTTGCAAAGGCAAATGTTCAGACCAAGATCGTGGAGAAGGCCAACGGTTCAAAGAGAGAAGTTTATCCCGTGGGCAGATTCATGAAGGAATTCAGAGTTGAGAACGCATCCGACTACAATGTGCTTGATGAGATCAAGGCGGACATATTTGAGGCCGGAGACAAGGTCGATGTAACAGCGACATCCAAGGGCAAGGGATTCCAGGGCGCAATCAAGAAGTGCGGTCAGCATCGCGGCCCCATGGCTCACGGCTCAAAGTTCCATCGTCATCAGGGTTCAAACGGTTCATCATCCGATCCGAGCCGTGTAAGAAAGGGCAAGGGAATGCCCGGACATATGGGCGCCAAGAAGACAACTATTCAGAATCTTACGGTAGTCAGAGTTGATGCCGACAGGAATCTGATTCTTGTAAAGGGCGCGGTTCCCGGAGCTAAGAAAGCCCTCATTACGATCAAAGAGACAGTAAAGTCTCACTAATTCGGCAGGAAAGGAGGAAACTTTAGATGGCTAATGTATCTGTATACAATATCGAAGGCAAGGAAGTTGAAAAGATAGATCTCAATGATGCAGTATTTGGCGTCGAGATCAACGAGCATCTCGTGCATATGGCTGTTGTGGCTCAGCTTGCGAACAAGAGACAGGGCACAAAGAAGGCCAAGACCCGTTCCGAGGTATCCGGAGGCGGAAAGAAGCCCTGGAGACAGAAGGGAACAGGCCATGCGCGCCAGGGATCGATAAGAGCACCTCAGTGGAAGGGCGGCGGCGTAGTATTTGCCCCGACACCCAGAGATTATACAATCACACTGAACAAGAAGGAGAAGAGACAGGCGCTTCGCATAGCTCTCACATCCAGAGTTCAGGAGAACAAGTTCATCGTCGTTGATGACTTCGGCATGAGCGAGATCAAGACAAAGAAGATGCAGAGCACACTGAACAATCTGAATGTAAAGAAGGCTCTGGTTATCTGCCCCGAGAATGAGACGAATACGATTCTCTCCACGAGAAATATCTTCGGAGTAAAGACGGCATCTCCTTTCACAATCAATGTTTATGACATTCTCAAGTACAACACGGTCGTTGCGGAGAAGTCAGTTATCAGTACGATCGAGGAGGTATATGCATAATGGCAAACATTCAGTACTATGATGTCATTCTTCGCCCTGTACTTACAGAGAAGAGCATGACCGGAATGGCTACAAAGAAGTATACCTTTATGGTACATCCCGAGGCAAACAAGATCATGATCAAGGAAGCGGTTGAAAAGCTCTTCCCCGGAACAAAGGTAGCATCCGTCAACACAATGAACCTGGACGGAAAGAAGAAGTCCCGCAATATGGGCGGACGATATGTAACAGGCAAGACAGCAAAGCGCAAGAAAGCTATCGTTCAGCTCACTCAGGACAGCAAGGAGATCGATATCATCGCAGGACTTTGATCTGAACATGCTTTCCGAAGCTTGTGAAAGAAGCAAAACCGAAGATATCGAACAAAAACAAAAGCGTACGAACATTATGTACGGAAAGGATAACATATGGGAATCAAGAAATACGGCCCGTATACACCGTCCAGACGTCAGATGACAGGTCTTGATTACGCGGAGATCACAAAGAGTACTCCCGAGAAGTCACTGACCGTGTCTCTTAAAAAGAATTCAGGACGCAATAACCAGGGCAAGATAACCGTAAGACATCGCGGCGGCGGTTCAAGAAGAAAATACAGAATCATTGATTTCAAGAGAAATGCAAAGGACGGCATCCCTGCAAAGGTAGTAAGCATAGAGTATGATCCCAACAGAACAGCCAATATTGCGCTGCTCAGCTATGCTGACGGAGAAAAGAGCTATATACTCGCGCCGGAAGGACTTCAGGTGGGAATGACAGTCAACAACGGTCCGGAGGCTGAGGCCAAGATCGGAAACTGCCTTCCTCTTTCACAGATACCTGTAGGTACTCAGATCCACAATATCGAGCTTTATCCCGGCAAGGGCGGACAGCTTGTCCGTGCGGCAGGAAATGCAGCACAGCTTATGGCGAAGGAAGGCAAGTATGCAACACTCCGTCTTCCCTCCGGAGAGATGAGAATGGTTCCGATTGAGTGCCGGGCGACGATAGGTGTTGTAGGAAACGGCGAGCATTCACTTGTAAACTACGGCAAGGCCGGACGCAAGCGCAACATGGGCTGGAGACCTACAGTACGCGGTGCCGTCATGAACCCCAACGACCATCCCCACGGCGGTGGTGAAGGAAAGAACGGTATCGGACGTCCGGGTCCGTCTACTCCCTGGGGCAAGCCCGCTCTCGGACTTAAGACCAGAAAGAAGAACAGACATTCCAATAAGCTTATTGTTCGTCGTCGCGACGGCAGGGCTATCAAATAATTGAAGGAGGATTAAGAGATGTCACGTTCATTGAAAAAAGGACCCTTCGCAGATGCATCGCTGCTTAAGAAGGTCGACGAACTCAACAAGTCCGGCGACAAGAGCGTCATCAAGACATGGTCAAGAAGCTCGACGATCTTCCCGCAGTTCGTAGGACACACTATTGCGGTTCATGACGGAAGAAAGCATGTTCCGGTATATGTGACCGAGGATATGGTAGGCCATAAGCTTGGAGAGTTCGTAGCAACGAGAACATACCGCGGACATGGTGCCGACGAAAAGAAGGCAAGATAATAAGAAAGGTTTGAAAGGAGGTTTCACTCATGTCAAAAGG
>CAVIJY010000069.1:0-7772 GCA_963643215.1 Lachnospiraceae bacterium
ATTTTTATGACAATGCTTCGAATATCAGCAACACATTCAACAAATCGTGATATAATTTTTAACCAGGTTTAACCAATTGAGACCGGATTGCGGGAGTGCGAAGCACGAAACAATCCGAGTAACCGGACGACATGTGAATCACACACGAAAAGGAGAAAGGATTATGGAGGCAAAGGCAAGAATCGAGCAGCTCATCGATGAAAAGCAGCAGGAATTTATCCAGTGCAGCGATGCTATCTGGGGATATGCCGAAAACAGGTTTGCGACCCGGCAGTCTGCAGACGAGCATATCAAGGTGCTCGAGCATGAGGGATTTAAGGTGGAGCGAGGGCTTGCGCATATGGACAACGCCTTTGTGGCGACCTATGGCGAGGGATCTCCCGTGATCGGTATTCTGGCAGAGTACGATGCTCTCGGCAATCTCAGTCAGGTGGCCGGTCTTGCTGAAAGAAAATATCTGGTTGAGCGCGGCAACGGTCACGGCTGCGGTCACAATCTTCTCGGAACAGGTGCATTGGCAGGTGCTGTCGGTATAAAGAGCTATATGGAGGAGGCCGGACTCAAGGGAACCATCAAGTACTTCGGATGTCCTGCCGAGGAAAGCGGCTACGGCAAGTCCTTTATGGCCAAAGACGGTGTATTCAACGGCCTTGACGCCGCTCTGTCATGGCATCCCAGTGATGTCTCCATGATCTGGTCCAGCACCACTCTGGCTGTGGCTCAGATGTATTTCAACTTCAAGGGACAGGCAGCTCATGCCGCAGGCGCACCGGAGATGGGGCGCAGTGCACTGGACGCAGCCGAGCTCATGAACATGGGAGTTCAGTTCCTGCGCGAGCATATCATAGACTCGGCCCGTATCCACTATGCCTTCATAGATGCAGGCGGCGAGTCCGCCAATGTCGTACAGCCCTCCGCAAGCCTGTATTACTTCATCCGTGCGCCAAAGTCCGATCAGGTGCTCGATATCTATAAGCGTGTGGAGAAGATCGCCCGCGGCGCAGCCATGATGACTGAAACCGATGTCGAGATCGTCTGGGACTCCGCATGCATGGACTATCTGCCCAACACTGTGCTCGGCCATACAATGCATGCCAACATGCTCCGCTATATGCCGCTTGATGTTACGGCAGACGAGGATAAAGAAGCGAGAGCCCTGACAGAGACCATCGGCGAGGCAGCCGTGCAGTCTCTCAGCAAGAGATGCGGCGTGCTCTTCCCCCAGTTCGACGAGGCAAAGCACGCAGAGATGGCGAAATCGGGTATCCTTCGCGAGGCTGTCCCGGAGGATGTGATCACGAAGGGCGGCGGCTCCACTGATGTCGGCGATGTCAGCTGGATATGTCCGACAGGAATGATCACTGTAGCATGCGAGCCTCAGGGCACACCTGCTCATTCCTGGCAGTGGGTATCCAACGGCAAGTCATCATTTGCCCACAAGGGCATGCTGACAGCCGGCAAGTCCATCGCGCTCACAGCCTATGATCTGCTGACACAGCCCGAGATCCTCGAGGAGGCAAAGGCTGAGTTTAAAAAGAGTCTCGGAACGCAGACATATCACAGCATCATCCCCGACGGTACTCTGCCCCGCTGACAGCCTCATACTTCAAATAAACCGGAGGAATAAATCATATGACATTCAATGAGATAATGAACGGCAGGCTTCTGTATTCACTTGTCATCACGGCGATCGCCTATGTGCTGGGCTTTTCCGTGATGACGCTGGTTCGTTCATATAAGCACGGCTTGGAGATCGGTCTTGGCAAAGAGAAGCTCAGAGGAGCCATCATATCCTCTGCTGTCTACTCTATCGTTCCGTCCATATCCATCATCATTGGCCTTTTTTCGCTGAACGCAGTAATCGGCGTTCCGTGGTCGTGGTTTCGTCTGTCCGTAGTCGGCTCAGTCATGTATGAGCTCATGGCAGCCGACATGGTCGCAACAGCCAGCGGCTATGAGTCTATTGCGGCGCTGAACGCATCCGGAGATCCGCAGCTTGTCGGTACCGTCATGTTTGTCATGAGTATCGGTATCCTCGGCGGCATCATCGGCTCCATATTTTTCACAAAGAGCATACAGAAGGGATTGCAGAATGCGCGCGGCAAGGGCGGCTTCGGCATATTGGCCACAAGCGTGCTCTCCATGTGCATAACTGCCGCATATGTACCTCTGCAGCTCAGCAAGGGCGCCGTCTACACGGCTGTGCTGCTTACATCCGCGCTGATAGCGTATCTGCACAATGTGATCATTAAAAAATTCCACTGCAACTGGCTCAGGAACTTCGTCATGGCTGACTCCATGCTTCTCGGCATGATCTCGGCACTGCTCTGGACCAGAGTATTCGGATGAGAAGGGAGCTGATATCATGGACAACAAATACTTTGACAACAATCATCGTTTCGGCCGGATAGGAGCTCTGATCGGCATCGCCTTCATGCTCGGCATGCCGGCTATAATCAGTGCTGTCTACGGCGTATGGCCGGAGAGCGCGCAGCAGCTGTTTCTCGATTGCAGCACATTGCTCGCTGTATTTATTCCGACAAATATCTCAGAGGTGCTGAGCTTCAGCCCTGTGCTCGGCTCTGCATCCTATATCGCATTTCTCACCGGCAATGTCACCAATCTTAAGCTTCCTTGCGCGCTGAATGCCATGAATCAGGCCGAGGTCAGCCAGGGAACCGATGAGGGAGATACCATCGCCAGCATAGCGATCGCAGCCTCTTCCATCGTGACAACGGTGGTTATCATACTCGGTGTCATAATGATAGTTCCGCTGCAGCCGCTGCTTACTCTTCCGGCTGTAAAGACTGCTACCGGCTACATGCTTCCCGCGCTTTTCGGAAGCCTGCTGCTGGGTCTGTTCAATGAAAACTGCGGCGACTATATCGCCAGAGGAAAGCTGAAATGCATCGTCGTGCCGGTCATCCTCGTCTTTACGGTCAACCATTTCTACAAGCTCGCCGGCAAGGAGGGCTATGTCATCCTTGCTGTCATGGCTGTATCTGTTCTGTGCGCATACATCCTGTATAAGACGGGCGGTGTCAAACTCATTCCGAACACCCCCGCCGCAAAGGCTTCCGAAAAGGATGCCGCTGATAAATAAGATCAAAGATCAAAGGAGGAAAATTATGAAAAAACGTATTTACGGCTCTTACAAGCGTCAGAGCACGGCTGCGCTCATGGCTCTTGCCATGCTTGCATCGATGACCGCCTGCTCGGGAAAGACATCCGACACGACTCAGACCACGGCAAGCACGACTGCAGCTGACGAGACGACTCAGGCGGCGCAGTCTTCTGCTGAGCAGTCCGCTGAAACATCTGCCGAGCAAACGCAGACATCCGCGGCAGAGTCTCAGGCCGATGCATCGACTGCTGACGAGACTTCGGGTGCACTGAATGTTCTTGAGAAGGAGCTGGCCGAGGCCAATGCCAAGAGCGGTCATATCATGCTGAACACAGTTCCGAACTACCTGTACAACTTCGACGAGGACAGCCGCGCAGCGGCGGTATCAAACTATGATCTGTTCTTTGTGGATGATGAAATGGCGAAGGACTATCCCGAGCTTGCAGCCGCGCTCGACAAATACTCTCAGGAGCGCGATGAGACCTTCACTCAGGACTTTGAGAACCTGAAGGAGGCATGCTCGGCCTATGCCAAGCAGATGGGCGGTACCTCCGATGATGAGGAAAGACAGTTTTATATAAACATGGAAACCTTTGTTTTCCGCAGCGATGTCAATGTAGTCTCATTCTTCAATCAGTATACGGACTTTCAGGGCGGCGCTCACGGCTACTATACATACACCGGCAGCAACTTTGATGCATCCACCGGCGCTCTGCTGACGCTCGATGATGTAGTAAAGGACAGGGAAGCTCTCATCAGCTATCTCAAGCAGGAGCTGAAGGCACAGTATCCCGATGTTCATTTCAATGATCTGGACGGATTCTTCGCCGATGCCGCGAGTGTGGACAACATCTCATTCATATGCAGATATGACGGAGTGGAGTTCCTCTTCCAGCCCTATGATCTGGCCTCCTACGCAGAAGGAGCTCAGTCCATCCTCGTATCTGCGGATCGCACGGATATACTGAATGATAAGTATCTCGTCTTCCCCGAGACATTTATGTCTCCGTTCTGTGTCGATTTACCATTCCGCTATGATGTAAACAATGACGGCAAGCTCGAGACAGTCCGCGTCGATATAAAGTATCTCGATGAGGAGTCCGGACAGTACGGCTACACTGTCAGTGTCGATGATCATGAGCTTGTAAATGAGGCATATGCATACGGTATCGTTCCGTACATCGTCGAGACCTCTGATAAGGTATTTTTGTATGTGGTTGAGACTCTTGAAAATGATTACTCGTCCACATCAGTCTATGAGCTGAGCGACTCTGTCGATGCCTCCACAAATGCGTCGCACCCGGGGCCTGTTGCTGTATATACCTTCTACGGAGCTCCTGCCGTTGCATATTCAGAGGATGATGCATGCGTATATGCGTGGACAGATCCCTCTGCGCTGCTGGCATCGGTATCCATGGATGTTCTCGGAACATATCAGGGCGCAAAGCTCTATCGCGTCGGAAGCACCGGCGAGCTGACAACCACTCAGGACTACTATGTCGTACTGGAGCAGGATCGTTATCTGACTTCCCTTAAGGATCTGACCCTCACTGAGGTTGATCATGAGCTCAAGGAGATCAGTGATGCATCTGTAGCCTCCGGAACGAAGCTGCGCCTCTATCTCTCTGATTCCAGAAATACGGTATATCTGCTGGATGAGGCTGCAAATAAGCTCTACAAGGTGGTCAACGACAGCTCTGACTGGCCATACACCATCAACGGAGTCCCCGAGGAGGAATGCTTCGACGGAATCCAGTACGCAGGATGATCGTAAAAAAGAAGCCGTCCGGACTGTGTCCGGACGGCTTTTTTGTCATCTGAAGCTATGCAAATATTCCCAGTCCTGCTATGGCCAGCAGATAGCATGCTCCTGCACACGCCAGGATTCCCATGAGCGGTGCCGAATATTTCAACCAGTCCTGATACTCCACATTCGCCAGTCCGAGTGAGCCGCACAGCGGTCCGGATACCGGCGTCAGCGTGTTGGTAAGGCTGTCTCCCATCATGTAGATGGTCACCAGAAGCCCTCTCGGAAGTCCTATGACATCGCATATCGGGCACAGCAGCGGAAGAAGTATGGCCGCCTTGGACGACATACTGGGGATCAGAAGATTAAAGCAAAGTATGAACACAAACAGCACTATGCAGGCAAATCCCACTCCGAGGCTTCCTATAGTCACGGATGCGGCGTTGGCCATCGAGTATACTATCGTGCTCTTTGTGATGATGGTTCCGATGACACGCGCCATACCGATCACCACGCAGATGCCTCCCATGCTCTGAGATCCCTTAAAGAATGTCGCCGCGGCGTCATTGGGCTTCATTCCCGATATGATGGTGGCCAGAATATCCATGACTATAACCAGCGCTGTGAGATATTCCATACCCCAGCCGAAGAACTTCGCGCCGAATGCATATCCTATATAGGTTGTAAACAGCAGCAGCACCAGCAGTATGGAATGTACCGGAAGCTTGGCCTCCTTTATCTGCTCCATATCCTCCGTTTCAACCAGCACCTCTCCTACTATACTCCTCGACGGATCCTTATATACCCTCAGTGCGTATCTCGTGCAGTATATGGCATTGATAGCCGTAAATATGACCCAGATCGGTACACGCACGAACATATCCGAAAGCGGCGCGACACCGGCCAGCTCCTGAACCGTTATAAGTCCTGAGGATGTAAATGATGCTCCCTGTCCTATCAGATATCCGAGATAGAACATCGCCATGGAGCATATACGATCCAGCTTCAGCTTCGCACATATGATAAGTCCTACAGATACGAACATGATCAGAGAATCATTTCCGGCAAATGCTCCTAGCAGCGACATGATCGTCACTATGGCCGGTACCATGACCTTGACGGATTTATCCTGAAGCTTATATACGCTGTAGTTCATGATGTCCTCGAAGCACTCTGTCTTGATGATGACATTGACGGCGCCCGCGTTCACAAGCAGCATCGCAATAACCGAATTTGCCCCCATGACTCCCGCTCTGATGCTGAGCAGCGCCTGCCACGGGCTGAACGGCACTGACGGTCCCGCCTCAAATGTTCCCGGTATGGCGCGCCCCGCTTCATCGAACTGATATGTTCCGCCGGGCAGGATGTATGTGAGTGCGCAGAAAACCAGCAGCAGACACGGAATCAGTATCAGTATATGCGGCATATTGATCTTCTTTGGAGCAGCAGCTTTCTTTCCTTCCATAAGGCATTCCCTCCCTTCGTCTCGTATGCGTCACGATGCTACATCATGGCAAGTATGCAGCAGCTGAGTCTGGTTTTCTCCTCTACCGAGGACACCTTGAAGCTCTCGTCAAATGAATGTATCTTGTACATGTACGGTCCCAGAGCGTCCACGCAGGGTATTCCCATTCCGGTAAATATGGCGCCGTCTCCGCTTCCGCCTGAACTCTGCTCAGGCAGATCATATCCGATCTGTGAGCCGATATTCTTTATAAACTCATAAAGCCTGACATTGGCCTCGGTACGCTCCATTGCATGACCTTCATTTAGTATCTCGACCTCTGTTGAAGTTCCGGGTATATACACCTCCTTGAGATCCCCCAGCAGCTTCTTTACATAATCCAGCTCCTTGTGGTTCTGGAAGCGGACAGATCCCCGGCAGTATGCATAGTCGGGTATGATATTGGTAGGCTTTCCGCCGTCTGCTATGCTTGTCAGATTGAATTGCACTCCGTTCTCATCGTCGTTGTGCTCATAGAGATATACTATCTTTTTGGCCAGCTCTATGACAGCCGATGCACCGGCCTTATATGCATTGCCGGAGTGGGCGTTTATTCCGTGACACTTTATGGCAAAGCTCAGAGCGCCCTTGCGCGATGTCAGGATGCCGTTGTCCTCTCTTGCCGGCTCATATACAAGTGCCGCGCTTGCTCCCGCCGCCTCAGCCTCCAGATGCTCTCTGCATTCCGTGGATCCGATCTCCTCATCGGAGTTGAAAAGGAACAGTATCTCCTTGTCCGGAAGCAGTCCCTTTTCGCTGAGTATTCTCACGGCATTGATGGCCACCACTATACCGCCCTTGCAGTCCACGGCTCCGAGTCCGTATCCGACATCTCCCTCTACTCTGAACGGATGCTCGGCTACATCTCCTCTTTTGAAAACCGTGTCCATGTGCGCATTGAGTACAATCTTGCCGTTCGGATTCCCTTTGTTTACGGACGCGGCCACCATGATACCGTGCGTCGGTGTCTGTATGTGGCGAATCTCGATTCCGGCTATCTCAGAGAGCATCGAGTCAACCTGAGCTACAACCTGAGCATTGCCCTCGATATCTCCGGATCCGCAATCAATGGACGCAAATGCCCGGATCTCGTCCAGCTCCTTGTCGGCCGAGGCCTTCAGCGACGGCTCTATCAGCTCCAGTATCTCCTTGACAGTCATAGCAATTCCTCCTTTCCAAGATGCCTCCTGCACCTCTCCAGCCTGTATCACTGTACGCAACATAAAAAACCGCCAATTCAATTGTGCATATACAAATACAATTGAATTAACGGAATTTTATCATACTCTTTATTAAATTTTCCAGCTAATTATGTATTTTTTTGAAATTGTTTCTCCTTTCACAAAATAGAAAAATCCGGATTTCTCCGGATACAAAAAGAGCACCAGTCCGTTAAG
>CAVIJY010000070.1:0-7754 GCA_963643215.1 Lachnospiraceae bacterium
ATCGCATGGCACTTCGTAAACCGCTCCCGCTTTGCGGCAGCGGAACTCAGTGCTCAGCTATGCTCTCGTATATGGAATCATTGAGTATCTTGATAAATGTTCCCTTCATTCCGGAGGAGCGGCTCTCTATGATGCCGGCGCTTTCCAGCTTTCTGAGCGCATTTACTATGACGGATCTTGTGATCCCGGCCTTGTCGGCCACCTTGCTGGCTATGATTATGCCCTCTTTCGTCTTGAGCTCCTCGAGAATATTGCGTACCGCGTCTATCTCGGATACGCTCAGAGAGGCAACCGCCGACTTCGCGATCTGCTGCTGGCGCAGCTCATAGGCCTCTTCTTCGTTGATGCTCCGCAAGAGCTCCAGTCCCACAACCGCGGTTCCGTACTCTGCCAGAATGATATCCTCTATATCAAAGCGCTGCTCTCTTCGATATATAACCATGGTTCCGAGCCTGTCGCCGGAGATGATGATGGGACTTACTATCGCCTCATACTGTTTTGATGTTTCCTCCGAAAATCCCAGCGTCGTCAGACTGACATTCTCCTTTGTGGACAGTATATCAAGAAATCTGCTTGCAAGCGACGCGTCTATCAGCTCTCCCTTAGCATCCGGTATCAGCTCGGACAGACCGTAGCCCTCGTCATTGCGGTAATGTCCGACGATCTTGCCCTTTCTGCTGATCACGAGAACATTGGCTGCCATAATCTGTCCCATGACCCGGCATATATCATCGAAGGCGAATCTGTTTGAGTTGTTGTTGTGCAGCAGCTGATTGATCTTTCTGGTCTTATCAAGTAACTGTATGCTCATTTCTTCCTCCGTCTTGGCAAAGCACCCATACCATCGATTGCACAAAAGTGCGAACCAACCAGATGAATCATAGCATAATTGTCAGACAATAGCAATTACTTGTCTTTATTATCTTGAATACTTTCGCGATATCCGCAGATTTTATCCGAACAAACTATATTTTTACCTTTAATTACCATGAATTTGCCGCATTTCGGACAGAGGCGTCCGCTGGGACGATCCCATGATATAAAATCGCAGTCCGTGTTGCTGCAGCCGTAGAATATACGCCCCTTCTTGCTCTTTTTGATGATGACATCCTGCCCGCAGATTGGACAGGCAACGCCGATCTTCTCGAGATACGGCTTGATTGTCCTGCACTCGGGAAATCCCGGACATGCCAGAAACTTTCCGTAGGGCCCGTACTTTATGACCATTCTTCTGCCGCAGTTAGGGCATATCTCATCGCTTTCCTCATCCGCCACCTTTATATGCTCCAGCTCCTTTTCGGCCTTTTCGAGCGAAGTCTTGAAGCCCGGATAAAAATCGCGTATGACATCCTTCCATGCCATCTCGCCGTCGGCAACCTTGTCAAGTCTCGCCTCCATGCCCGCAGTAAATCCTACATCAACAATATCCTCAAACTGCTCTTTCATGATATTGTTGACCACCTGTCCCAGCTCCGTCACATAAAGATTCTTCTTTTCTCTTGTGATATAGCGGCGCGTCAGTATAGTAGTGATGGTAGGCGCATATGTGGACGGACGGCCTATTCCGTTCTCCTCCAGCGCTCTTACAAGCGAAGCCTCCGTATAGTGCGCGGGAGGCTGTGTGAAATGCTGCAGCTTTTCTATCTTCTTCAGGCGTGGATGCTGCCCCTCCTTCAGGCTCTGCAGCTGCTGGCTGTCCGGCGCATCGTCCTCGTCCTTATATACCGACATGAAGCCGTCAAATACAAGCTTGGCTCCGGATGCGGTAAATCTGTATCCCGCCATGTCTATCTTCGCGCTGACCGCCTCATAGACCGCCGGCTTCATGCGGCTTGCCACAAATCTCCGCCATATCAGCTGATAAAGTCTGAACAGATCTCTGCTCAGGCTGTCCTTGACCATCACAGGAGCAAGTGTGACATCAGTAGGACGGATAGCCTCATGTGCATCCTGAATATTGCCGCCTTTTCTGGCTCCCTGAGCCGCCTCGCCTGCATACCTGTCTCCGTAGGCGCTTTTGATATATGCCCTTGCCGCACTGTCTGCATCATCCGATATTCGGGTGGAGTCTGTTCTGAGATATGTGATAAGAGCGACAGTTCCCCTGCCCTTTATATCTACGCCCTCATACAGCTCCTGTGCCAGCCGCATGGTCTTCTGTGTAGGAAATCCCAGCGCCTTGCCGGCCTCCTGCTGCATGGTCGATGTCGTGAACGGAAGCGGTGCCTTGCGCACACGCTCAGAGGGTACCACCTCGGTCACGACAGGCTGAGCCCCGTCTATGTCGTTCAGTATGCTCTGCGCCTGCGCCTCGTTTGTAATCTTTATCTTTTTGCCGTCAGTCGTTCCGTAAAAGCTTGCCTTAAAGGTCTTTTTATCTTCTCCGACCATATCGGCCTCTATGGTCCAGTACTCCTGCGGGATAAATGCCGCTATCTCGTCCTCTCTGTCGCATATCATTCGCAGCGCCACCGACTGCACGCGACCGGCCGAAAGACCCCGCTTTACCTTTGCCCACAGGATCGGGCTTATCTGATACCCCACCAGACGATCCAGCACTCTTCTGGCCTGCTGAGCATCCACCAGATTCTCATTGATAGCCCTCGGATTCTTGATCGCCTCGGTGACGGCCTTTTTGGTGATCTCATTGAAGCTGATGCGGCTCACGCGCTCATCATCATCCAGCTTGAGCGCCTTGACCAGATGCCAGCTTATAGCCTCTCCCTCGCGATCAGGGTCGGTTGCAAGATATATCTTATCCGCCGCCTTGGCCTCCTTGCGCAGCTTGGCAAGCAAATCCCCCTTGCCGCGGATGGTTATATAGTCTACATCGAAATCATTATCAACATCTATGCCGAGCCTGCTTTTAGGCAGATCCCTTACATGTCCCTGGGACGCGTCGACCGTATATCCCGTCCCCAGATATTTCTTTATCGTCTTCACCTTTGCAGGCGACTCGACGATGATAAGCTTTTTTGCCATTCAAATCTCTCCTGCGGATCTCGTCTGAAGCTGCGAGGTGTCCGCATTTTCATATAAATATTTCCGAGCCCGCCTTTTATCCCCGGCGAAGCCAAATCGCACATACCATACAACATTTTATAAGCATTGACAAGAATCAGCTTTGTGAAGACTTTGCGAATATCCTGTCGCTTATATCAAAGAATATCGCCATGACAGATGCCACGATCCCGGTCGTAAAGCCGCTGTTGTAGAGCATCAGACCTCCATGAAATATGGACATATGCGGAACAAGAAATGAGCACATGATTCCCGCGACGATGCCCTGCACCCGGCCGCGACGCAGCACCACAGGACACATCCCTATGGCAAATGCGATACTGCTGAGGTTGCTTTGCACTGCCGGATGCCATACTCCGGATGTGACTGCTCTTATGCCCGCCAGCGCCATATATCCTGCGATGATAGGCCATGTACAGGCCGGAGTTTCGCTTCCTGACGCAAAAGACATGGAGGCGATCAGCGCTCCCGTCGTCATCCCCGTAAATCCCGCTCCCGCTGCCGACATATCCGTCAGTATAAAGAAATCATACACTGCCAGCATGAACAGTCCGGATATGCCTGTGTTGATGATGCAAAGTGCCTCTCCGTATTTTTCCAGAAGATTGCCTGATCTGTTGAAGAAAAGCTCCCGATAGCCCTTCATGCTTTTGCCGTTGAGCATTATCCCCCATATGACTGTAGCAAGGCACATGGTCACCATCATGACATTTATGAATCCGAAATATGAATTGGAATAGCTTGAATAGATCAGATTGTCGTGAGTTAAAGCATACGGCATATCATGCCCGAACACCTCATACAGGACAAAATACAGCAGCACGGCCAGCATTCCTCCCCCTGCTCCTGCATTAAATAATGTATATCCCCGGTTCAGTCTCAGACTGAGCTTTAAAAATTCCGGAAACAGCACTCCTATGACAAGGCTTACCGCTATGACTATGGCAAATGCCTCAACCGTAACTATGGGATTGGACGCATCAAACTCTCCCAGCGTATATCGAAACATCAGCTCGCTGACCAGCGGTCCGAAGCAGCTGGCCATGATGCATGTATAAAGATGATCCTTTACATCTCCGGTTCTTATCGCAAAGAATATGGCGGTTCCTATGGCGCACGGCCATATATTCAATATACTTTTTCCAAGTGTGCCATGCCCTATCACAAGGAAAAATGCAGCTATCATGGCTGAATTGAACTCCGAACCTATGAATCCGGCTGCGAGCACCACCGCCATGCCGCACAGCCCTGTGTTCACCAGCGCAGCGCCGAGGCTTGCATAGGCGAAGTAATCCGCCGACTTGTCCGGGCTCAGCATGATATACATGAGATCCGACACCAGCCGCTGCGTCTGACCCATGTAAAAGGAAGCGATGATGCCCGCCGCCATCAGCCCCAGCGACCAGTAAATGCACAGTTTCCTCATATTGGTGTGCAGTATCTTCTTCATAAAGTTCGGCTCCCGTAAATTTATGGTTAATAGATTAGCATGCTTCCCGAGCGGCTGTCATCATTTTTGTTTTGCGAATTTCGGCTGCGATTTTAGGCATCAACACCTGAACCTACGGTTACTCGGATTGTTTCGTGTTTCGCACTCCCACAATCCTGTCTCAATCCGCTTATGGCGTCATGCTTGCATTATCCTTCTGTTCCTTCTATACTTTATTCATTCAGTGAATCCTGTTTTTCTGTAATTTTCTGCCATATCTGTTTTGCCGCTCCGACATGAGAAACGGACAATTTCATGCTAAGTAAAGTTACATCCGCCGGCCTTATCGGAATCGACGGCTTCATGGTACGCATAGAAGCCGATGTAAGCGACGGGATACCCGGCATCAACATGATCGGTCTTCTCTCATCCGAGGTAAGAGAGGCCGGCGACCGTGTGAGAACCGCCGCTGCCAACTCCGGCTTCGGGCGCAGCATCCGCAAGGTCACCATCAATCTCTCACCGGCCAACATACGCAAGGAGGGCTGCGGATATGATCTGGCCATCGCCGCTGCCTATCTGCGATCCGGAGGCGTGATAAAGCCCGACGCAAGCGACAGGCTCATCTCTGACAGTGTCTTCATAGGCGAGCTCTCTCTCGGGGGCGATGTGCTTCCGGTAAACGGAGTCCTCTCAATGGCCATGGCCGCATGGAAAGCCGGATATGCCAATATATTTGTCCCCATGGCCAATGTCTGTGAGGCCGCAGCCATAGACGGCATACATACCTACGGCATCGGTACTTTGAGTGAGCTCGTAGGCATATTGAATCACGATCTTCCGCTGCCTCCCGCGGCCGTATACGCTGATGATCCCATGCTTTTTTATGACGATAAGGATTTTTCCGATATACACGGACAGGATATGGTCAAGCGCGCTGCCGTCATTGCTGTCTGCGGACGGCATAATATACTTTTCATAGGACCTCCGGGCACAGGCAAGACCATGATCGCATCCCGGATTCCGACCATCATGCCGCTCATGACAAAGCAGGAGCGCATCCGCGTATCCATGGTTTACTCTGTCTGCGGCCAGCTTCCAAAGAAGCATCTTCTGCTCGCCCGGCGCCCCTTCAGAAGCCCTCACCATACCATCTCCTCCGTGGCTCTCTCCGGCGGCGGCAATACTCCGCGCCCCGGAGAGATCAGCATGGCTACTGGAGGCGTTCTGTTTCTTGACGAGCTCGCCGAGTTTCGTCCCGCAGCCATAGATGCGCTTCGCCAGCCGATGGAATCAAAAAAGGTCATGATATCCCGTGTATATGCCTCAGCCGAATATCCCGCGGACTTCATGCTTGTCGCTGCTACCAATCCCTGCAAATGCGGCTTTTATCCGGATCTTGAGCGCTGCAGATGCACGGCTTCGGAGGTTCGGACATATCTCGGCCGCATAAGCAAACCCATCCTTGATCGAATCGACATATCTGTAGAGACCGCATTGCCGAGATATCATGAGCTCAGCAGCAAAGGAGACGGAGAAAAAAGCGAGAATATACGGCGCAGAGTAGAGCATGTCATCGATATACAGAAGCGGCGCTTTGACGGTCTTTGCATCAGCTACAATTCGGAGATGAATGCCGGGCATATAGCGCAGTTCTGTCAGCTGAATGACGCGGATCAGAGCTTCATTCAGGCACTCTATGAGAAGAAGGGGATGAGCGCCCGCGGGCTGCACAAGATACTCAGGGTTGCCCGAACCATAGCCGACTATGAGGACAGCGCCGATATAGAGCATGAGCATCTCGCCGAGGCTGTGTCCTATCGCCTGTTTGACGACCGGTACCAGAAAGGAGGACCCCGCATTGAATACGGATCGCAGAGTACTTTCATCCGATGAGAGATTTTATCTGTATGTGCTCTCTCATGTGCCGGAGCTGGGCGCCGTCAGCATCAGGCGCGTGTTTGAGGCATGCCCGTCGCCTTCTGCACTGAAGGATGTGATTTCGGCGATATACCGCTCATCAGCGCCCCTCGCCGCACAAAGTGCAGTTCAGATCTTGCAGGGCACATTTTCCTGTGCCCCCGCGACAGACAGTATATGCGAAGATAACAATACATCGGATATGCTGTCACTGAGCCCCCGCCAGCGCGAAGGTATCCGTCTGGCATTTCAACATATAGACGAAATGCGGCATGAATATGAAAATCTGTCTTCCAGGGGCATACGCTTCATCACATATTACGATGCAGAGTACCCCTCGCGTCTGCGTGATATACATGCAGCTCCGATGGTGCTTTATGTGATGGGAGGACTGCCGGACGATAGTCTGCCGTCTGTCGCGCTAGTAGGGAGCCGGGGCTGCACGAACTACGGCAGCTCCATGACGCGGTATTTCGCGCAGCAGCTCGCCGAGGCCGGGATAGCGATCATCAGCGGCATGGCATACGGGATCGATACATGGGCGCATATGGGCGCGCTGGACATCCCGACCGGCATGACCTATGCCGTGCTGGGGTGCGGAGTGAATATCTGCTATCCGCAGGAGAACTACGATATATACAAGATCATGTCCTTAGGAGGTCGCGGCGGCGTCATCAGCGAGGTCATACCCGGGATGAAGCCGTTAAAGAAGCATTTCCCCATGCGCAACCGCATCATATCGGGACTTGCCGACGCGGTACTTATCATGGAGGCGCGTGAGAAAAGCGGCTCCCTCATCACCGCCGATCTGGCGCTGGAGCAGGGGCGTGATATACTGGCGCTGCCCGGTCGCGTGACCGACCCACTGAGCCGCGGCTGCAACAGTCTGATAGATACGGGAGCGAGGATACTGAGAAGCCCCGCCGATGTGATCGAGCTGCTGGGCATCAGCCGCTCCGGCAGACTGGAGATAGCGGCACGCGATATCTCGGCTCTCAGCGAGGATGAGCAAAGGATATACAGAAGCATAGATACCGATCCGCACTATGTGCAGGATATAGCCGATGCCACCGGCATGTCCCCCGGCAGGATCATAAGCATACTCCTTGATCTGGAACTAAAGGGATATGTCACGCAGGTATCGGCGAATTATTACAGTGCACTGCCGTAGGCAAAGGCTGTGCCGTCGTCGCCATCTGCCGAAACTGATTTCCCGCCGGGCAGGCATTGTCATTGTTGTTGCAGCTGACGGTGAGAGCGTGTATAACTTGAATGAGCTTTAATTTCAAGAGGTATGTGTCTATGAATAAGCAGCTGAAACAGCAGATTACGGTGGTTGCGTTCGGTGTGGCGCTTTTTGCCGCATTGACAAATCTGAAGGATG
>CAVIJY010000071.1:0-7547 GCA_963643215.1 Lachnospiraceae bacterium
TAAAATGGATCGACCTTCACTTTGAAGAGTTCCTTCTGACTGTCATTCTTATCATTCTTTCATGTCTCATTACTGTCAATGTCGTCCTGAGGTACATTCTCGGTACCGGTCTTGCCTGGAGCGATGCAGTATGCCGGTACTGTCTTGTATATTCTACCTTCCTGACCATAGGTCACTGGGTCAGACGGGAGAACGGCATCAGTGTAGACTTCATAGTTCAGATAGTACCGCCGGCCGTAAGCCGCGCATTTGCCTGGATAGTCCGTATATTCCAGCTGATCTTCTTCGCACTGCTCTTCAGTGCCTCTATCAGAGTATTCAAATCCACATATGCCTCCGGCACCGTGGACGGAACCATGGGCTTCAATATGGCATACATCTACCTTGCATGCGTGATCGGCTTTGCAGACGCACTGATCCGCAGCATTCAAGTGATCATACTTAATCTGACGAACAAATCCACGGGAAAGGAGCAATAAGACCATGTCAATGCTGAGCTTTTTTGTCATCTTCTTCGCACTGATCGCTATCGGAACTCCGATGGCGCTCGTCTTCGGAAGCATGAGCTTTATCCCCGGTATGGTGAGCTCGAGCATCCCTTATACCATAGAGGCCGCCGTGCGCAGCATGTTCGCCAGCCTCAACAGCTTCACCATGCTTGCGGTTCCGCTCTTCATGCTCTCCGGTGTCATCATGGCCAGAGGCGGTATCTCCAAGAAACTCTTTGACTTCTTCGCATACTTTATAGGCAACAAGACAGCAGGACTTCCCTGCGCGGTTGTTCTCACATGTATGTTCTACGGAGCCATCTCCGGATCATCCCCGGCTACCGTATCGGCCGTAGGCGCCATGTGCATTCCTTTTCTGACAGGCCTTAACTATGATATCGTCTTCTCTACGGCCATTGTTACCGTGGCAGGCGGACTCGGCGTTATCATACCGCCGTCCATATCCTATATCGTATACTCAGGCGCATCAGATACATCGCCGTCTGATCTGTTTATCGCCGGTGTGCTGCCCGGCATACTGATCAGTCTCTGTCTGTGTGTCTGCTGCTGGCTGCATTGCAAAAAATCAGGCGAAGACAAGGCCAGACTCAAGGAAAACTATGACGCGCTTCACAGCGCCGGATTCCTCGCTGTGCTGAAGGAAAGCTTTGCCGCTCTGCTCACGCCCGTCATCATCCTTGGCTCTATATACGGCGGCTTCTGCTCTCCTACCGAGGCAGCGGCTATCTCCGTAGTATATGCGCTGATAGTCTCACTCTTCGTATATAAAACATTGAAGATGAGCGATGTACTGACTATGTTTGTAGAGGGTGCAAAGTCCTACATCAGCATCCTGTTCATCATCGCCTCTGCCACTGCCTTCGGAAGATGTCTGACTATCATGCAGTTCCCGCAGGCTGTATCAACCGCGATACTCGGCACCTTCCACAGCAAGTTCGCGATCATTCTTGTCATCAACATCATACTGCTTATCTTCGGTATGATCCTTGACAATATCCCGAATATCATGATCTTCACGCCCATTCTGCTTCCTATAGCCAAGACCATCGGCATGGATCCTGTACATTTCGGAATCATGATGACCTGCAACCTCGCAATCGGCATGGTTACACCGCCCATGGGCATCAACCTGTTTGTTGCTTCAGGTATGACCAAGGTTCCGGTGCTGAAGCTTGCCAAAGCCTGCGTGCCGTTCCTTATAGCTTTCCTTATAGCTCTGATATTTATCGCGTATGTACCGTCCATAAGCCTCGCACTGGTCGGCTGACCTGTGTGACCGGCAGCTTATATATATCAATTCGGAGTCTGTCCGTCACATCAGGCAGACTCCGCCGGACAATGTGATACCGAGGTAAGGGAATATCCCCTGCCTCTGCTGATACCGGACCGCATCTTGCTCTTGCGGTCTGCACAACAAGGAGGACAATCATGAAAAAGAAAATACTATCTGTAATCATGGCTATGGCGGTTGCAACCGGCCTTGCAGCCTGCGGCTCATCGTCTTCGACATCCACGCAAACCACTGCCGCAGCTCAGACAGAGGCTTCCGGAGATACTGCGTCTGCAGCATCCGGCGATGTGGTGGCTATCGATGACAGCTACACATGGAATGTGGCCATGAATGTCGGTGAATCGACGCTGAACTACAAATTCTTTGAAAAGTTCAAGAGTGATATCGAGGCAAGATCTGCAGGCAAGATCAAGATCAATCTCTTCCCCAACGGTCAGCTCGGAGGCGACGCTGAGCAGCTTCTGGCACTGATGGACGGAACGGTTGCATTTTGCACCACTATTACATCCGGACTTACAAGCACCATACCCGAGTACGGCGTATGGGATCTGCCCAATGCATTCACAGATCTTGAGACCATGCGCAAAGCCGAGTCAAACGCTGATCTTTTAAAAGCCCTCAACGAGGCCTCTGCCAAGAAGAACATTCATCTGATGGGCATGGCTGACGCCGGCTTCAGAGAGCTGACAAGCAGCAAGGAGGTTCACGCACTCTCCGATCTCTCCGGTCTGAAGGTTCGTGTGATCGACAACCCGTATCATCAGCTGTACTGGACATCCATGGGCGCTTCCACCACAACCATGGACTTCAATGAGGTTTACTCATCTCTTCAGCAGAAGGTGATCGATGCGGAGGAGAATCCCTACATGAACATCACGGCCAACAGATTCTATGAGGTTCAGCCTTATATAGTTGAGACAAATCACCTCGGACATATCATGGTTTTCCTGATGAACAATGATCTCTACAACTCTCTTCCCGAGAATGTCAGAACACTGATAGATGAGTGCTCACAGTCTGCTCTTGAGACAACCATAAGCGCAGCCGATGAGGCTATCGCCGGATACAAGAAAACCATCGAGGACTATGGCTCGCAGATCATCGAGCTTGACGAGAGCGTGCTCAAGGAGATGCTGGAGAAGTCTCAGCCGGTATATGACAAGGCGCGCACAGACCTCGGAGATGCTCTTGTGGATACATTCCTGCATGCCGCTGACTGAGCACCCGCTTAGTTGATATCTCGGCAGCCGCTTAGGAGACCAGACTTTATGAACAAGATTCGCATAACGGGAGGTATGGCTTATGATCCTCTGACCCATACCTCCGAGATAAAAAATATTGATATAATCGGCGGCAGGATCACTGACGATCCCGACTTCGTTGCAGATACCACCATAGACGCATCCGGCTGCTATGTGACGCCGGGTCTCATAGACTTTCATCTGCACTGCTACAATCTCGGCTCGGACGGAGGAAGCGACGCTGATACCTTCTGCCTGCCCAACGGAGTTACGACCTGCATAGACGCAGGAACCTGCGGAAGCGCAAACTATAAGGAGTTTCATACAGGCGTCGTATGCCGCAGTGCAACCAGAGTGCTGGCTCTGCTTCATGTTGCTGCCGAAGGTCAGACTACTGGAAAGCATCCCGAGAATCAGACGCCATCCGCCTGGGATACAGATGCTATCGCCTCTCTCGTGCAGCGCTACCCGGAGATAGTCGGTTTGAAGGTGCGCATGGGACATAATGTGCTGGATATATACGGGCTTCATGACGAGCCGCTGACGGAGGGCATAGCTCTCGCACAGCGCCTCGGCAAAAGGGTTGTGGTTCATGTCAACAATCCCAATGTACCTATAGAGTGCATCGCACAGTCTCTTCGCCCGGGTGATGTCTTCTGCCATATGTATGCTGGGTCTGATGAAAGCATCGTAGACGACAGCGGACATGTAAAGCCCGGCATCAGAAATGCCAGAGAGCGCGGAGTTATCTTCGATGCCTGCAACGGTCGCGGGAACTTTCTCTTTGAGGTCGCGGAGCCGGCTATAGATGACGGCTTCCTTCCCGACATAGTAAGCAGCGACAACAGTCCTGTAAGCAACTATCGCCAGCCTCTTATCTCTCTTCCGCGGCTTCTGAGCAAGTATATGATGTTCGGTATGAGCCTCGAGGATGTGATAGACAGCGCCACCATACGCCCGGCACGATGGCTCGGCATGGAGAGCCTTGCAACACTCTCTCCCGGCTCAGAGGCGGACATCGCCATCTGGAGGCTCGAAAAGAAGAAGGTGCTTCACAAGGACTGGAAGGGCGTGACAAGGGAAGGCGATGTGGTACTCATCCCTCAGCTCACCATTCGCGACGGAAGCATAGTATATTCTCAATCAGACTTTCTGTAATCTTAAAAGAGGCCGACCGCTGCATGCGGCCGGCCTTTTTTTTACTTTGCAGGAAAGTACACTGCATCCTCTCTGCGGCAAAGTTCCGGATTCAATTCAGATCATCACATCTGCCGGATTTTCACATCGTGGATTACTGTTTTAAAAAAACAGGCATACCAAACGCGGAGTTCCATGCGATATCTGTTGCGAAAACCCTGGCCCACTTCATCCCCTTGGGGAAGGCAAATTCCACGGTTTCACGGCCATAGGGTCTGGTCTCATTCATGGGAATACGGATAGACTGCACATTTTCACCGTCAGAGTAGACACATTCCGCATAAGCCATAGGGAATGTCCAGCTGAAGGTTGCGGTGGCCTTCCCATCCTCAATTTCACAGTTCTCCAGCAGAACCTCACCGGTGGAGTAGAAATGTTTGCCGTCGCGCAGTGCATCTGCCAGCTCGGCATATTTGTCCGAGGATGGAATATGATCCAGCTGCACATAGGTACTCTTTGTAACAGAAACGACAGTTAAAGCAGAAATCTGCTGTTCCAGCCCCGCCGCATGTGCCTGCATTTAGGATAATTCCATATCACACCTCCCGTGAGGTACTATCTCTATGCAGAATTATACCCCTATTATACCCCCTGCTATCAAGGGTATAATAGGGGGGATTACTTCCTCCGAGCTGCTTGGTATCCATGCCCATAAGAGCGAGGGTATAAAGCTGATTGAAGCTTATGTCCACTATGCTTTCTGCCCTTTCCTGCCGCGATTTTCGTAGTCCTCGTCGATGCGCTTTTTCCATTCTGCTCCGATGGGAGCTGCCGCAAAACGCATCTCGCAAATGGTCTCCGCCAACACCTCATAGTTCAGGGCAGTACCCTCATGATCACTATTGTAGTTTGCGGCACGGTCAGCGGAAATACCGAAACGTCCGGCAGTCTCGATGGCATCGATATTCGCTCCAAGGAAGAGGAACTCCCAGCCGTATTTCTCCTTTTCGTGCTCGACCATCTTCTTTACGCGATCGTAGCTGTACTCATGACTGGCGTTCTCCAGTCCGTCCGTCGTGATCACGAAGATCGTCTTCTCCGGACGGTCTTCCTCCCGGGCGTACTTGTGAATGTTTGCGATATGGTGAATCGCTCCGCCTACAGCATCCAGCAGCGCCGTGCAGCCACGCACATAGTATTCCTTCTCCGTCATTTGCGGTATTTTCGCAAGCGGTATGCGGTCATAGAGCACCTCGCTACAGTCATCGAAAAGCACCGTGGATACCAGCACTTCTCCGTCCGTCTCTGCCTGCTTTTTAAGCATGCTGTTGTAGCCGCCGATGGTGTCGCTTTCCAATCCTTCCATGGATCCGCTCCTGTCCAGGATCATCACAAGTTCTGTTAAGTTCTTCTTCATTTCCAAGCCCTCCTTGCATATCATTGCTCAAGCTGTTTTCTCTTGACGATGCAAGTATAGCTGTTCTAAAGAAGGCTTTGGTCGCTTGCAAAGCGACAGTATTATCCAAGAATCGGCTGTCCGAATTTGAAAAGAAGCGCATTCACTTCAAATATATCGTATATATCGTTCTCAAGGCAGAAGCTGACGATGACATCCGACTTGCTGCTGTTTGTAAGCGTAAACCCCGCACTGTCCAAAAGATCCTTCGTGTCATCGGGGCTTAGTTTCAGCGCGATAGCCAGCGCCACAATGGTTTTCTTCTTGGGAACGTAATTCTCGCTGCATCGTATCTTGGAGAAAAGCTTCCGGTCTATGTTTGCCCTCTTATATACCTCCGGGTCGGTCATGCCGCGCTCATCGATCATGCGCAGCAGGCGCTGCTGAAAGCTCTCGCCAAGGTTGTTCACCGCATCCTCCAGGGAGACTTTCTTCTTTTTTTGTTTTGCTGCAGACGGTAATGCAGATAGATAGAACGGCGCACTCTCCGCTACCGGAGGCAACTCTTCATCGAATGCGTCTTCCAATGTCTCCTTCGCAGCCATTATTGCGTCCGGCACAATGGGATTCAGACGGACGCTGCCAAAATACCTTTCCCGCTCCCAAAGCTCGCGCCGCCGCTCGGATTCCGGCAATCCCTCAACAGAACTTCCGTACTCCGCTTCCGTATGTGCGGCGACATAGTTTTCATCTATATATTCTTCAATCTGCTCCGTAAGACCGGCAGCAATCTGGTATGATCTTCGTCCGAATACAACCAGCGTCACATTCAGCTCGGAATCTTCCAGATGCTCTTTGATAACAGACAAAGCGATATCCAGCGCTTTATCTTTCGGGAAACCATACACACCTGTCGCGATCAGCGGAAAAGCAATGCTGCCGCATCCCAACTGATCCGCCAGCAGCAGCGATTTCCGGTAGCACGAGCGAAGGATATCAAACTCCCCGTGATTTCCGTCGATCCACGCCGGTCCGACCGTGTGGATGATGTATTTGGCGGGCAGGTTAAATGCAGCGGTGACCGCTGCCTCGCCCATCGCGATCCTGCCGATCTTCTTTCTTTCCGCAAGGAGCTCATCCTCTCCCGCGGCCATGTAAATCGCAGCATCCGTGCCGCCGCCGTATACCGGCTCCGGATTCGCGGTGTTTACGATAGCATCCGCTTTTACTTTTGTAATGTCATTCCTTATGATCTTAAATGGCAACCATCACCACCTCCAGTTCAGATGTATTCCATTGCCTGTTTAGCGTGTTTTTCGCCTCGCGTCCAAGCTCTCCGCATACTGGGCAGAACTTTCTTTCGTACTGTTCCATTAAGTCACTCCAGTTTTTTGCCATCCTCAATAACCTCACTCGATGAGCTTTTGCAGCTTCTCATCCGTCCTGAACTCGCCGAGTAGGGTTTTCGTGGTTGTCCGTGCATGAGTGTTTTTAATTCCTCTTGCCGTCATGCAGGAGTGGGAACCCGTAATTTGCACGCCTACATCCGTGGAGCCTGTTGCCTCCGAGATGATGTCTGCAATATCTTTTCCGAGCCTTTCCTGTAATTGCAGCCGTTTTGCTGCCATCTCGCAGATTCTTGCAATCTTTGAAAGTCCGATGACTTTTCCGTGTGGTACATAGGCCACATTTACGGTCATATCGTACATGAGAGCAATATGATGTTCGCAGTAAGAGAAAACTTCAATGTCACGCATTACTACGCAGCTATCGCAGTTCTCGTCCTGTTCGTTCGTAAAGCATTTCCCGTACATCTCAGCGATTTCATGGTTGCTGTACTGTATGCCTGCAAAGACTTCTTCACACATCTTTGCTACTCTCTTTGGTGTTTCAATAAGTCCTTCTCTTTCCGGGTCCTCTCCGATGGCATCAAGGAAGTCCCGGACTGCATTTTCTATCTTTTGCTTGTCCAT